>NZ_JBQYSN010000009.1:0-86887 GCF_052686535.1 Agrobacterium sp. DKPNP3
GTGCCAATGACATGGCCGTTCTCATCGCGGGCGACCAGCGCCAGGCCCTCGGCTGGGATGCGGCCAGCGCGCAGCTTTTCCGAAGACTTGCGGCGGCGGCCCGCACCCATGGCGCGGTCCAGGAGGTTTTCACGGGCAACGACATCGCCCGGATTTTCCTGATCGACATGAAATGTCTGCGGGGTGAAAAATGCCCGTACCGAATTCAAAAGAGCGGCCATCCTTGGCCTCCCGTCGCAACACCGCCCACACGCGGCCCTTGATAAAAATTGGTGGAGCCGTCCCGGCCCGCCGACACGCTTTCCTCGGCTGGAAGAGGCGCAGCAAGCAGGGGATTGCGCAACAGCACAATCGGCAGGGCCGGAACGGAAGCTTGGTCGAGACGCCGCCCTTTTCAGCGGACGGCGTTCGGATCAGATGACGTAGGCCTTCAGCGGTTCGAAACCGTTGAACGCGACCGCCGAATAGGTGGTCGTGTAGGCGCCAGTGCCTTCGATCAGAACTTCGTCGCCGATGGTCAGAGAGACTGGCAGCGGGTACATGTTCTTTTCATACAGCACGTCGGCGCTGTCGCAGGTCGGACCGGCCAGAACGCAGGGCTGCATCTCGTCCTGATCGCGCTCGGTGCGGATCGGGTAACGGATTGCCTCGTCCATCGTCTCGGCGAGACCGCCGAACTTGCCAATGTCGAGGAACACCCAGCGGTGGTTGTCGTTGTCGGACTTCTTCGAGACGAGAACGACTTCCGCCTTGATGACGCCGGCATTGCCGACCATGCCGCGGCCCGGCTCAATGATCGTCTTCGGGATCTGGTTGCCGAAGTGCTTGCGCAGCGCGGTATCGATTGCCTGGCCGTATTCTTCGGCAGCAGGAACGTCGCGCAGGTACTTCGTCGGGAAACCACCGCCCATATTGACCATCTGCAGGTGGATGCCCTGCTTGGCAAGCGATGCGAACACGCGCTTGGCGTCAGCCAGCGCCGCATCCCATGCGTCGAGGTTCATCATCTGCGAGCCGACATGGAAGGATACGCCGTAGGACTCGAGACCGAGCTGATGGGCATAGACGAGAACGTCGACCGCCATCTGCGGCACGCAGCCAAACTTGCGCGACAGCGGCCATTCGGCACCTTCGCCATCCGTCAGCACGCGGCAGAAGACGCGCGCGCCGGGAGCGGCGCGGGCAACCTTCTCGACTTCCTCATGACTGTCCACGGCGAAGAGATCGATGCCGAGCGCGTGGGCGCGAGCAACATCGCGTTCCTTCTTGATGGTGTTGCCGAAGGAGATACGGTCAGCCGTCGCACCGGCATCGAGCGCCATCTGGATTTCAGCCACGGAGGCGCAATCGAAGTTGGAGCCGAGCGACGCGAGCAGCTTCAGGATTTCGGGAGCCGGATTTGCCTTGACGGCATAATAGATCGCGCTGTTCGGCAGGGAATGCCGGAACGCGTTGAAATTATCGCGCACGACGTCGAGATCAACCACGAGGCAAGGGCCTTCGGGACGTCGGGTCTTGATGAAGTCGAGAATGCGTGCAGTCGTCATCGATGTATTCCCTGTTAAACCGGCTCCGGAAAAATCCGGAGGACAAAGGACGCTCGAGATATGCATTCGAATCAGCCGGTGGAGGCGCAGAATCGATAGCATACGCTCAAGGCGCGAATGTGAACGACGCCCCGCCAGAGCATCATTCGGCTTTGTCTGCCATGGATTGGAGGGAATGACCCGACCGCACTTCAGGCAATGATGGTGTGCCTCTTCAGTACCCCGGCTGATGGAAAGCCGGCAGAGAACCAGAAAGGCCCGCACCGTCGTTGCTTCGTATGTCCTCGCATTTCCCGGTTGGCCGGAATAGCGACTGGAGGGGTTAGTTCCAGGTACCTTACCTAAATCCTCACCACATCGAGGAATCGGCGGACACACATGGGCACGTGCGACTTTGGGCAGCACGGGAGATAAGAATATTCGCAGTCATAATCAAGAGGAATTTTTCACCAAAGAGCGGATTTTTTCGGCAGCGATTTAAGGGTTGAACAGTGACCGCCACACGTTCAATTATATGGAACAAACCGGAGGATTTCATGGATACCCTGACCCGCATCCGCGCCTTTATCGATGTTGTCGAAGCGGAGGGATTTTCTGCAGCGGCGCGCAAGACAGGCCGTTCAAAGGCGCTGCTGTCGAAATATGTCCGGGAACTGGAGGATGATCTCGGCGCGCTGCTCCTCAACCGCACCACACGGCAGTTCTCTCTGACCGAAGCTGGACATACCTATTATCGCACTGCCTCCGATATCCTCAAAGAGATCGATAACCTCGCTGATCTGGTGCGGGAAAAAAATGCCGATCTGAAGGGCAAGCTCAGGATTTCCGTTCCCCGCACCTTCATCGATGCCGATGTCGGCCAAAGCCTGATCGACTTTGCCAAGGAAAATCCGGAACTCGCATTGGAGATCGTTGCCGATGACAGGTTCGTCGATCTGATCGAGGAAGGTTTCGACCTGGCGATCCGTATCACGCGACTGGAAGATTCGGGCCTCATCGCCCGCAAGCTGTCCGACTTCAGGGTCTATGCGGTTGCCACGACGGATTTCGTGGCGCAACATGGACCCCTTGACGGCCCTCAGGATTTCGCCCGCGTCCCTTTCATCATCGATACAAACACGCGTTTCCACAATACGGTGCGGTATCTGGAGCCGGATGGCGGATCGAATTCCGTGACCATCAGCGGACCGATCGAAGTCAATAGCCCGCAAGCGACATTACGCGCTGCGCGTGCGGGTCTCGGCATCGCCATGGTGCCTGACTTCATTGCCCGTCCTCACATCCAGTCCGGCGAACTTGTGACGCTGTTTGACGACTACATTTCAAAGGACCGCGGCATCTATGCCGTCTACCCGCACCGCCGGTACCTGCCAGCCAAAGTACGCAGTTTTGTTGATTATCTCTCGGCGTGGTTCAGGAAGAACGCGTGATGCGAAAATGAAACGCCCGCCTCGCGGCGGGCGTCTACAGCTGCTGAAATCAGATCAGAACGGCGAATCCGGGAAGTAGAACTGCTCGGCATTGTCCTTGGTGATCAGCGTCGCATCAAGGATGTACTCACCCGCGACCGGCACCTGATCGAAGAAATGCCCGGCCGTCAGCTGCATGGCGGTCGCCACCATCGCCGGCGGATAGAGCACGTCGACCGGCACGAGCTTGTCGCCGTCCATGACCTTCTTGATCATGTCCTTGGAACCGGCGCCGGCGACGATGTATTTGATATCGGTGCGCTTAGCCTGCTGAATGGCTTCCAGCACGCCGATTGCCATATCGTCATCCTGGCACCAGACCACGTCGATCTTCTTGTACTTGGTCAGATAGTCCTGCATCACGCGGAAGGCGTCGTCACGGTTCCAGTTGCCGTACTGGCGGTCAAGAACCTTGACGCTGGAGCCGGCGATGCCCTTGTCAAAACCATCCTGGCGCTGCTGGTCGATCGGGATCGGCAGCCCGCGAATGACCACGACTTCGGCATCCGGTGTCGTCTTCTTGATGTATTCGCCGGCCACCTGGCCGAGCGCCGGATTGTTGCCGGCCACATAGAGATCGCGGATCGAATTGTCGTTGACACTCGGCGCGCGGTCGACGAGCGCAACGAAGGTGCCCTTGTCCTTGATTTCCTTGATGGCGTTGACAAGCGGGTCGGGATCGGACGGCAGGACGACCAGCGCGTCGAGCCCCTGCACGGCCAGATCCTGCAGCGCGTTCGCCTGATTGGCTGCATCCGGCGATGTCTTGACGATGACATTGAGCCCCGGATGCTCCTGCATCAGAAGCTTGGCCACACGCTCGGCGTGATAGACCACGCCCGCCGTCCAGCCGTGGTCGGCCGCCGGAATGGAGACGCCGATCGTGACCTTCTTGTCCTGCGCATGGGCAGAACCCGCAAGGACCGTTGCCAGCGCGGCAAAGGCCACGCCGATGAATTTTCTACGCATAGTCTCTTTCCTCCCAAGACCGGGGCGTTCCTCCTCCAACCGCACCTGCCCCAGATGGCGCGGCGTGATACCTTACCTGCGGCTGAGCGAGCGCTGTACCAGCATGGCAATGATGATGATGGCCCCCTGAATGGCACCGATCAGATATTCGCTGACGAAGTTCGACAGGATCATGATGTTGCCGACGATTTCCAGAATGAAGGCGCCGCAGATCGTGCCCCAGATGCGCCCTACCCCGCCGCGCAGCGCCGTGCCGCCGACAACAACCGCCGTGATCGCCTGCAGTTCCCAAAGCATGCCGGTGGTCGCAGACGTCGAAGCAAGGCGCGGCACGTAAAGCAGGACCGCAACGGCGACGCAGAGCCCCTGCACGACGTAGGCGATGGTTCTCACTCTCGCGACCGATATGCCGGAATAGCGTGCGACATCTTCGCTCGACCCCACCGCCGTCAAATGCCGGCCGTATCGCGTGCGGTAAAGCACGAAGGCCGCAAGCGCGGCGGTGACGAAAATGACGATCACAGGCACGGGTACGCCGAGCACATTGCCGAAGTATACCGGGCGATAAAGCGTCTGGATTTCCGGGTTGCGTAGCGTTATCGCGCCGCCCTGTGACAACCAAGTGGTCAAGCCGCGATAGATGCCCATGGTGCCGAGTGTGGCGATGAAGGGTTCGATACGGCCGATGGTGGTGATGAGGCCGTTGGTAAGCCCGCAAGCCGCGCCGATGGCCAGCGCCAGCGCCATCGCCGCAATCAGCATGACCGCCGGGTTCGCAATCGAACCGCTATTCATGAAGAGGATCATCAGGCTGGCCACGAAAGCGACCATCGCCCCGACTGAGAGATCAAGCCCGCCGGACGTGATGACATAGGTTGCACCCAGCGCGATGATGGCAATGAAGGCGCTGCGGGTGATGACATTCAACAGATTGTCGATGCCGATGAAATTCGGGTTGGCAATGGCGCCAAGAACCAGAAGCAGGGCGAGCGCCACGAATGGCGCTACGGCGCGCAGGTCCCAATCTTTGGAAGTCTTCGGCGTTTTGCCGGAATCGAGTGCGGCCTCAGTCATTTTTCCCCTCAATTGTCTTTTCGTCAGGCCTTTTCCAAAGGGCTCGCTTCTCAGGCGACTTCCTGCGTGTGAACGCCCGTCGCAAGCGCCACGATGTCGTTTTCGGTCATGCGCTCGCCCGCCACCTCGCCAACGATCCTGCCAGAACGCATGACCAGAATGCGGTCGCAGATGCCAATCAGCTCCGGCATTTCCGATGAAACCACGATGATCGACCGCCCCTCGTCAGCAAGCCTGGCGATGAAACGGTAAATCTGCTCCTTGGTACCGATGTCGATGCCGCGTGTCGGTTCGTCGATGATGACGATCGACGGATCGAGCAGCATCATCTTGGCCAACAGCAATTTCTGCTGGTTGCCGCCGGAGAGCTGACCCGCGAGCAAATCCTTGCGGCCGGTGCGAATGTCGAAATCGCGCACCGCATCATCGAGCGCCGCCGTCTCCCGGCGGGTGTCGATCTGGAACAGCCGGCTGAATTTCTTAAGCGACGCAAGCGTGAGATTGATCCGCAAGTCTTTGCCGAGCAGCAATCCCTTGCCCTTGCGGTCCTCGCTTAGATAGACGATGCCAGCCTTCAGACTGTCTTCAGCCTTGGCGAAATGGGCGAGGCGGCCGTTATGGCGCACTGTTCCGCGTCCTGGCCGCAGGCCGAGTATGCCTTCCATAAGTTCCGTTCGCCCGGCACCTACAAGCCCCGCGAAACCGAGAATTTCACCTCTGCGCAGGCTGAAACCGGCATCCTGGGCATAGCCAGGCACGGTAAAATGCTCCACCTCCAAAACTGGCTCCCGCTCGCCGCCGGCGGCTCGATCCGGATAAAGCTTTGCCACATCGCGCCCGACCATCAGCCGTGCCATATCGGCAGGCTCCAGCGCCGAGGCGGGGTGGGAAGCGACCAGCTTGCCGTCACGCAGTACGGTCACCCGGTCGGCAATCTCCTTCACTTCAGGCAGACGATGCGAAATATAAAGCACCGCCACGCCCTTTGCCCTGATGTCTCTGATGACATTCAGCAGCGCATCTGTTTCGATGGGTGTGAGGCTGGCGGTCGGCTCGTCGAAAATCACCACGCGGTGCGGCACCAGCAAAACCCGCGCGATCTGCACCAGCTGCCTCTGGGCAATCGACAGGCTGCCGACAATCGCGTCCGGATCAATCGTGCCGCCGAGATCGCCGATCGCCTTGCGGGCGCCCTCGCGCATGGCGCGGTCGTCCACGCTCGCACCCCTGCAAAGTTCACGGCCGAGATAGATGTTCTGCGCCACCGTCAGATCGGGTGCGAGCAAAATTTCCTGATGTACAAGAACGATGCCGCGATGTTCTGCATCCACGGGACCGCTGAGGACCACCGCTTCACCATCAATCCGGATTTCTCCGCCCGTCGGCTTCTCGTTGCCTGCCAGAAGCTTCATCAGCGTCGACTTGCCGGCACCGTTTTCGCCGATGATCGCGTGAACCTCGCCGGCCCGGACAGAAATCTCGATATCCTTGAGAACCTGTACCGGCCCGAAAGATTTCGAAAGGCCGACTGTTCGGATAAGACCGCCGTCTGGAGAGTCGTCAGCAAAAGCCATGTGTCGTCACCAGTTCCGCGAAAGAACGGGCGACAGCAGTCTCTTTGTTCTCGTGAAAATGACCATCCGCGAACTCCTCCCAAAGCTCGAAGAAGAAGCTAGCGTCGGTTTTGAGGTACGTAAAGCAAATTTCGCTCGTCTTTTAGAATACACTCAAATTTGACCAGCAGATGCCGCTCTTTGCGGTCACGTCAGAACAATCATGGTTCCGCTAAACGCTGGAACCCTTTCATGAGGCGGTGAACAGCTTCGGCGCCGTCTCTGGCAAGGTCGAATCGCTTGCCGAAAAGCAGCCAGTCCGAACACATTCCCTTGAGCAGCCAATAGAGCGCACCAAGTGCCGAATCTGCCGTCCAATTGTCATTGAACGCGCCTTCCGCCTGCGCCCGCTCGAAAGCGGCCTCGAGCCGCTCCTTGTGATAGCGATCCAGCTCTTCCTGTGCATGCAGCACGGGCGCAAATTCATCGGAATAATTGGTGCGCAGACTAATGGTCATGATGCGCTGGCGTTGCTCATCCTCGGCAAGAAGCTTCAGCCATTTACAGGCCGCCTCCTCTATCCTGTCCAAGAGCGCCGAGCCCTTGAGGCCGGGATCACCGAAATCCAGCAGGTCCGACTCGGGCAAGGCCACCGATTGATAGAGACCGATGAAGAGATCAGTCTTACTGGCGAAATGCCAGTAGATCGCTCCGCGGGTTACGCCGGCCGCTGCCGCCACCTCGTCCAGCGAGCTGTTGGCCACACCCTTTCTGAAGAACACCCGCTCGGCAGCGGCAAGGATCGCCTGACGCGTCTCTTCTGCCTCGGCCTTTGTTCGGCGCATGCTGATGTTTCCTTCCACTCGCGGCACGGCGCTTTCGCACCGTGCTTTCTGTTCAGTGCCAGTCTTTCCTTACGATGAATACATCTCCATCACGTTCGGAACGGCCTTACCTTCCGATTTTATTCCGCTGGCGATATGGCGTCAGCAGCAATCTTGTCGTCCTTCTTCCGATCCCCGAAAATCCTCATGACGAAGACGAAGAAAACGGGCACGAAGAAGATCGCAAGGATCGTCGCCGAGATCATGCCACCGAGAACACCGGTACCAATGGCGTTCTGGCTGGCCGCGCTCGCGCCCGAGGCGATCGCCATCGGCAGGACGCCGAGCGAGAAGGCAAGCGACGTCATCAGGATCGGCCGGAAGCGCAGGTGCGCAGCCTCCACCGTCGCATCGTAGGTCGACTTGCCTTCCGCCCGCAGATCCTTGGCGAATTCGATGATCAGGATCGCGTTTTTGGCGGACAGGCCGATGATGGCGACCAGCCCCACAAGGAAGTAGACGTCGTTGGGCATGCCGCGCAGCATCACAGCTGCTACCGAACCAATCACTCCAAGCGGGACGACCAGCATGACCGAAATCGGAATCGACCAGCTTTCGTAAAGGGCCGCCAAGAGCAGGAAGACGAACAGCACGCTGAGGCCGATCAGGGCTGGCGCCTGCGAGCCCGACTGGATTTCCTGCAGCGACTGGCCGGTCCACTCGAAACCGAAACCAGATGGCAGTTCCCGTGCCAGACGCTCCATCTCGGCGATCGCGTCGCCAGAGGAGTAACCCGGTGCGGATTGGCCACTGATGCGGATTGCGGGATAGCCGTTGTAGCCGACCACCTGCGAGGGACCGCGCACCCATTCCACCGAAGCGAACGAGCTGACGGGCACCATCCCGCCATTGGCATTGCGCACGTTGAGGTTCAGAAGATCCTCGGTCTTCATGCGCTGCCCCTGTTCGGCCTGCACCGTCACGCGCTGCATGCGGCCGGCATTGGGAAAGTCGTTAACGTAGGACGAACCCATATTGGCCGAAATAGTGGCGTTGATGTCGCTGAAGGTGACGCCGAATGTGTTGGCCTTTTCGCGGTCGATGATGAGATTGACCTGCGCCGCATCCGGCATGCCTTCGATGCGAAGGCCGGCAAGGATGGGGCTCTTTCGCGCAGCAGCCATCAGTTGCGCGCCAGCTGCGCTGAGTGCCGTCTGCCCGGCGCCCGACCTGTCCTGAAGACGGAAAGTGAAGCCGCTGGAATTGCCAAGACCCTGAATCGGCGGTGGCGAAAGCGCAAAGGACATGGCGTCCGGAAGACCCCAGAGCTTGCCGTTAATCCGGGCGGAGATTGCCGCAGCGGAATCTTCCGGTCCACGTTCGCTCCAGTCCTTCAGGGTCGCAAAGGCAAGACCCGCATTCTGGCCGGAGCCAGAGAAGGAGAAGCCCGAAACCGCAATGACCCGTTCGACAGCCGGCTCTTCCATGAAAATCTTCTCGATCTGCTGGATGGATTGCAGTGTGCGCTCGGTGCTGGCCTCGGCCGGCGCCTGAATGTCGACAATCAGATAGCCCTGGTCCTCATTCGGCAGGAACGAGCTCGGCAACTGCATATAGGCCCAACCAAGACCGGCCAGCAGTGCCGCGTAGATGACCATGAACCGGCCCGACCGCTTGATGATGCCGCCGACCGATGACGAATATTTATGCGACGCCTTATCGAAGTTCCGGTTGAACCAGCCGAAGAAACCCCTCTTTTCGTGATGCCCCGCCTTGATTGGCTTCAGGAACGATGCGCAGAGCGCCGGCGTGAGCGACAGGGCGAGGAAGCCCGAGAACAGGATCGACACCACCATCGTCAGGCTGAACTGCTGGTAGATGATGCCGACCGCACCGGGGAAGAAGGCCATGGGCACGAACACCGCCGTCAGCACGAGTGTGATGCCGATGATCGCGCCCGAAATCTGGCCCATTGCCTTGCGGGTGGCTTCCTTCGGCGAGAGGTGCTCCTCCGCCATGATGCGCTCGACGTTCTCGACGACGACGATCGCGTCGTCCACCAGAATACCGATGGCAAGCACCATCGCAAACATCGTCAAAACGTTGATTGAGAAGCCCGAGACATACATGATGGCGCAGGTGCCGAGCAGCGCGACAGGCACCACCAATGTCGGAATGATCGTGTAGCGGATGTTCTGCAGGAAGACGAACATCACGATGAAGACGAGGATGATCGCCTCGATCAGCGTATGGATGACCTTCTCGATCGAAATCTTGACGAAGGGGCTGGTGTCATAGGGAATTTCGTATTCGATGCCCTGAGGGAAGTATTGCGACAGCTCCTCCATCGTGGCGCGCACACCTTCTGAGGTCTGCAGCGCGTTCCCCGTCGGCGACAGCTGGACGCCGATCGCCGCGCTCGGCTTGCCGTTGAGACGGCTCGAGAAGTTGTAGCTCTCGCCGCCCACTTCGACGCGCGCGACATCACGCAGCCGAACGGAAGACCCGTCGGGGTTGGCGCGCAGCACGATGGATCCGAACTCCTCCGGCGAGGTCAACTGTCCCTGGACGTTGACGGTTGCGGAAATCTGCTGGCCAACAGGGTTTGGCGATGCACCGATGCGGCCGGCCGCGACCTGCGAGTTCTGCGCCTGGATGGCGCTGATAACATCATTCGAGGTGAGGCTAAGGCCCAGCATCTTGTCCGGGTCCATCCAGATTCGCATGGAGCGCTGGGTAGCGAAAAGCTGCGCGCTGCCAACACCGGGCACACGGCGCAATTCACCCAGCACGTTGCGGCTCAGATAGTCACCAAGTCCGATGGCGTCGGTGTTGCCGTCAACGGAGGTCAGCGCGACCATCATTAGAAACGAGGTACCGGCCTGCTCGACACGCAGTCCCTGCTGCGTCACAGAGCGTGGCAGACGCGGCTCGACGCGCGCTATACGGTTTTGCACTTCCACCTGAGCTTCGCCGATATTGGTGCCGGGCTCGAACGTCACATTGATGGAAATCCGGCCGGACGATTCCGAGGTCGACTCGAAATAGATCAGACCGGGGACACCGTTCAGCTCTTCCTCGATTGGTCGCGTCACGCTCTGGTAGATGTCCTCAGGCGAAGCGCCGGGGTAAGAGGTCGAAACGGAAATCTGTGGCGGCGCAACATTCGGATATTGCGCAATCGGCAGCTTCGGAATGGCCAGCAGGCCCGCAAGCATGATGAAAATGGCGACGACCCAGGCAAAGATAGGCCGGTCAATGAAGAAACGTGCCATGAAATCGGTCCTTATTGCTTCTGAGCCGGCGCTGCACCCTCGGCAGCGACGACGGGCTCGGCGGACCACGCTTCAGGCTTTACCTTGGCGCCGGGAGCCGTCTTCTGGAAGCCTTCGGCAACAACCCGGTCTCCGTCCTTCAAGCCGTCGGAGATAACCCAGCGGTCGCCGATGGCGCGTCCGACGCTCACCCGGCGCTGTTCGACAGTGTCTTCGGCATTGACAACCAGCACGCTCGCCTGCCCGCCGGCGTCACGCTGCACGGCCTGCTGCGGCACGGCGAAAGCCGCCTTCTGAATGCCCTGCTGGATCTGAACGCGAACATACATGCCCGGCAGCAGATCGCCGTTCGGGTTGGGGAATTCGCCACGCAGCGTTACCTGACCGGTCGTTTCGTCCACAGCCGCTTCCGAGAACAACAGGCGACCGGGAACCGGGTAACGGCTGCCGTCATCGAACAACAGATTAACTTCCGCCTCATTGGGCCCTGTCATCAGCTGGCCGTCCTGAAGCGCCTTGCGCAGGCGAATGAGGTCGGCGGCCGGTTGGGTAAAGTCGGCATAGATTGGATCGAGCTGCTGGATCGTCGCCAGACTTTCCGAACCGGTAGCGCTCACAAGCGCACCTTCGGTGATGCGCGCGCGACCGATCACGCCGCTGATCGGCGCTTTCACATCGGCATATTGAAGGTTGAGCCGCGCTTCCGCGACACCGGCTTCAGCCACTGCGACCTCCGCATCGGCCTGGGCAAGCAGCGCGATGGCGTTGTCGAACTCCTGCTGCGAACCGACATTGGAACGGCGCAGCTGCTGCTGCCGGTCGGCCGTCTGACGCGCCTGAAGCTGGGCTGCCTGTGCCCTGCGCAATGTTCCCTCAGCGCTGTCAACGCGCACCTGGAATGGCGCGGGATCGATCCGGTAGAGAACGTCGCCTTCCTTCACGAGCGAGCCTTGTTCAAACACGCGCTCGACGATGATGCCAGACACCCGCGGACGAACTTCGGCAAGCCGTGTCGGGGCGATGCGGCCGGGCAACTCGTTCGTGATCGGCAGCTCTTCCGGCTTTACCGTCACGACCTTGACCGCAGCAGGCGGCGGAGCGCCGGGTGCAGCAGCCTGCTCGTCGCTACATCCGACAAGAACGACGCCCATGAAGAACACCGCTACCATCTGCCCCAATCTTTTCGCCATACTGCGCTCCGAATCCAGAAAATACGTCCTGTTTACATACATACTAAGACGTATGTAAAATCCCGGCAACACATTTGTTGCATCGCAAAAAGGGTTTCACGCGCTTGTGAAGCCTGAATTTTAAGGAAGGCAGCGGCAATACGCCTCAAAGAGAGCACGCGGCCACGGAGCACCGGTCTGATCGAATTTGAACCAGCCGCCAGATGACGGAGATGAAGCGGGCTATGCCGCCTTCGTCAGAGCTGACGCTTCAGGGAGCCCGGCTCCGTCTGCGCCCCGTCCGTCGTCTCGTCGCTATTGTCCGCGGAGCGGCTGCGAAGAGCAGCATAATAGGCGTTCTTATGCTCGTACATATTGATGTCCGCGCGGCGCACAAGCGATTCCATCGTTTCCCCGGCTTCGCTCGTTGCCACACCCAGCGACAGGCTGAGGGGCGCGCTGGAATAGAACTGGTTGTTGATTTTCAGCAGCTCGTAAACGGTATCAACCATCGCTGCCGCCACCTGCTTGTCGGCGCCAGGCAGAAGAATGGCAAACTCATCGCCACCAATACGCGCGGCGTGGTTGGGTGCGGTAACGACGCCGTTCAATACCTCCCCCATGCGCCGCAGCAGCGCGTCACCGGCATCGTGACCCAGCTTGTCGTTGGCGTCCTTCAGCCCGTTAAGGTCGATAACGATGGCCGATACGGGCCGGACCGTGCTGCGCTCCAGCCGATTCAGTTCGTCGGAATAGAAGGCGCGGTTGTGCAGCTTGGTCAGCACGTCGTGTTTGCCGAGGTATTCAAGATAGGCTTCCGCCTTCTTGCGCGCCGTGATGTCTGTTAGCGCTACCTGCACCAGAGACCAGTCTCGCTCATGGCCCGGGAAGACCGAAAAATGCAGGAGAAGATGCCGCTCGGAACCATCGAGTGCGTAATTCACCACCTCGCGATGATGGTTGAGATTGCCGTTCCAAAGCTCGATCAACTGTTCGCGGAACGGCTTTTCCATTTCGCCGCGAAAAATATCGCCAAGCCGCTGCAACAGAACCTGCCGGTCCGGCGCGCAGAACAAATCCAGCGTTGCGCGGTTGACGTCAATGACGCGGATTTCGCTCATGCATTGCCGCACGAATTCAGGATGCACATCCATGAACACGCGGAAATCAACGATGCCGCGCTCTCGCACCTCTTCGATCAACCGGCGAACCCGGCTGAAATCTTCTACCCACAGGGAAACCGGCGAATGTTTGAACATGCCTTCGGCATAACGGCGGTTGATAAGCTCCTTGCGCCGCGCTTCCTCCCGTTCCGTCACATCTTCGGTCGTCAGAAGCAGCCGATCGAGGGTTTCCTCATGTCCGGGAAGAACCGTACCGCGCAGCTGAATATCGAGCCGCTTGCCACCGATCGAATAATTGACCGCGTTGCTGGTAAATTCAGTTTTGCCTGCCCAGAGCTCGGAAAGCTCGTTGATATGGCTTTCCAGCATGTCGTCGCGGAAAATGCGATGCAGATTCTCGACCAGGTGCACCTGATCGCGCGCCTCGAACAACTCGAGCGTCCTGGCGTTGACCTTGATGACGCGGATTTTCTGCGAGCAGGCCGCTACCCGGGATAAATCTTCCAGAAGAAACGCCCTGATATCGTCCACGCCCTGCGACCGCCAGATATCGAACTGGCTTTTCACCGCGCTGAAGTCCTCTATCCACATCGCCACCGGGGCAAGATTGAAGATGTTGGTATCGATCGTCTCACTCATGCGGGCATTCTTCTTGGGTAAATGCGGATGGAGGCCGAAAGGCCGCACGACGGTATGACTGACTGTGTCACCCGATTTATTAGGGTTATGAGATTGAACGCAAGCGTTTATCGCGCAAACCGCCGGATTGCGCGATAATTCCTCGGGCATGTGGCAGGGAAGCCGTTACCAAAGCTTCACGTGACGGTTGACGTCCTTGTAAAGCAGGTAACGGAAGCGGCCGGGTCCACCCGCATAACAAGCCTGCGGGCAATAGGCACGCAGCCACATGAAGTCGCCGGCCTGCACTTCCACCCAGTCCTCATTCAGACGGTAGACGGCCTTGCCTTCCAGCACATAGAGGCCATGCTCCATCACATGGGTCTCCATGAAGGGAATGGTCGCGCCCGGCTCGAAGGTGACGATGTTGAGATGCATATCGTAACGAACGTCTTCCGGATCGATGAAACGGGTCGTCGCCCATTTGCCTTCCGTTTCAGGCATGGCCGACATGGCGACGTCGTCTTCATGCGAAAAGATTGCTGGCGGCGCCTCAAGGCCGTCCACTGCCTCGAATGCCTTGCGAACCCAGTGAAACTTGACCGGCGCGTTACCGGAATTCTTGATCTGCCAGCGCGCGCCCGCCGGCAGGTAGGCAAACGAGCCTTCCCGCAACGCGTGCTGCTCACCCTCAAATTCGATGGTCATTTCACCGTCGACGACGAAGATCGCGGCTTGAGCCCTTGCGTCCGGCTCCGGCCGTTCGCTGCCGCCACCTGGCTGGATTTCGACGATATATTGCGCGAAAGTCTCGGAAAAACCTGTCATCGGGCGCGCGATGATCCAGGCTCGCGTGCCCGTCCAGTGCGGCAGCACACTCGTCACGATATCGGACATAACGGTTTTGGGAATGACCGCGTAGGCGGTCTTGAACACCGCCTTGCTCGACAAAAGTTCCGTCTGTCCCGGCAGACCACCCATATCCGAATAATATCTCTTCATTTCAGCCATTCCATTCTGCAACGCATTCGGCGCGGATTCTTACGGCCGCGCCGAGGTTTAAGCAAATGGTTATTGGCCAGAAAAGACCGGTTGGAAGACCGTCACACCTTCTTTCGCATAGTCGCATAAACGATGTTGTGATTTTCGCCGAAGAACACGTCAGCCTCTATGGAGGAGGGTTCGGCGCTGGCGTTGACAATCCGCCACATATCCGCTTTCGAGCGCAGCAGCAGCGCCCAGTTCATGAAGGTCTCCATATAACCGTCGACAACGATGTCTTCCGAGAAATTGGCGAAGAGGAACATACCGCCGGGCTTCAACATCTCCATGCAGCGGCGGGTCAGTTTGATGGCGACCCTGTCGTTCAGATAATCGTAGAGGCCGGCGGCATAGATCAGATCAAAGCTGCCAAGCTCCTGTGTGCGAAGGACGATATCACGCACGGAGCCATCGATGGCCTCAATGCAGGTGCCGTTGAAATCGCGGGCGACGGAACCGACACTCAAGGGGTCCTGATCGAGCGCCACCCAGCGCTTGATTCCACCCTCTTTCAACGCGACGGACGCGTCTGCCTCGCGCAGGTGCCCGGACGCAATGGTCAGTATTTCGGTTTCCTTGCCATGCTGCGCTGCGGCCTCGTCAACGAACCTGGTCAGCAGATCGCGCCGCTCGCGAACCGCGACAGAGGAACTGGCGTCTTTCGTGTAATTGTAAAGCGCAGCACCAAGCGGGCTGGCCTTATTGACCAGATCCGCAACGCTGGCGTGACCATAAATGAAATCGAGCAACTGCGCGTCGCCGGAATAGCCGCGCGGTTTTTCGAAAGACCAGCGCGTGAACGGATCCTCCAGGAACCTGGCCGAGACCGGGTGATTCTGCACCAGTGGGATCAGTTCAGCCCACACGCTTGAGTGGAGCTTCTCTCTCAAACCATGCAGTGCTCCAGCCGTTCGATGTATTATCTCATGCGCTAAAATACCGTTGTCGAATTGCTGTTGTGCCAATTCGAGAATGAGCGCCGTTTCTGCTTTCGCAATGGCAAACTGCTCATCGAACGTTTCCGTTCTGCGCGCAAAAACCTCTTTTGCGACAGTATCCGGGGTGATCAAACTTGCTCCGTCCAGACTTTTCTTCTTTACCCGCACCACATCAGCCTCCAGTATTAACACATTGTTAACTATACGTTTCTGGGAACTGGAAGGCCACTCGCTTTCGAATTTTCGGCGGTGTAGGGATAGATTAGTAAATTAGCGTATTTTTTTGGTCACACTCACGATGACGGGAGAAAGCAGATACGCAATTTAGTGAAACTTAATGCTGCGAACATATGATGCGTTCTTCCTTTCCTTGGTCTCGGTCGACATCGGCAGAGATCGGCGGAAACCCGCAGTGGGTGCAAAAGCACACGGAAAAGTGGAATAAGCAGTTACTTGATAAAGTAGACGCAACACTATGGGAAAGTGCATGAAGCACACAGTGGGAGAGGTGAGTGGACGGCAAGACTATCGGCGGCCGGACTCCCGGGTTTCTGATGAACTTCTTGCCCTCTACCAGCAGGAAGGTGAGCGCAGCCGCCGCGGTTCCATCCGCCGGGGTCTCTGGACCGCTGTTTTCATCTATCTGTTGTTTGCCGCTTCAGACATCGTTCTGATACCCGACGTCGCCTTCCAGACAATTCTGGCGCGATGGATCGTCGTATTGTCGTGTCTTCTCACTCTCGAGGTCCAGCTAAGCCGGGGCGCCAGCACCGCGGCCCTCGATCTTACCTGCGCTGCGGCGCTGGTGATGGGCTATATTGGATGGCTCGTCCCTGCCCTCATGACCGACAAGATCGAAAACATGTCCTATTACATGGTTTTCGGGGCTATCTTCATGATGGGCGCCAATCTGTTCTTCACCTTTCGGTTTCACCTGTCCCTGATCTCCTCTGGCATTATCCTCGCCACCTACTTTCTGGCAGCGATGCAGTTTCCGGAGGATTCCTTTTACAAATTCGCCTTCGGTACGTTTTACATTTCCTGTTTTGTCTTCACGTCCTACGTAAACTGGAATCTCAACCGGGAGCGCTACCAGGTCTTCGTCAACGCCCTTGAGGCCAAGGCGCAGCAGAGGGCGGCGGATGAGCGCGGGCAGGCCCTGCTGCGGCTTTCCAACACCGATTCCCTGACCGGCCTGCAAAACCGACGCGCGATCGACCATCAACTGCGCCTGCTCTGGGATAATTGGAGCAAGAAGGGAGAAGGCTTCGCCGTCCTCCTGATCGATGTCGACTTCTTCAAGAAGTACAATGACCGTTACGGTCACCAGGAAGGCGACAAATGCCTCATTACCGTTGGCAACGCTCTCCAGGACGCGATCAGCGAACACAGGGCCTCTATCGGTCGCTATGGCGGCGAGGAATTTATCGTCCTTGCGCCATTCAAATCCAGGCAGCAAGTGGGCGAGCTTGCCGAAACGATCCGTCACACCGTCGAAAGCCTGTCGCTCGCGCATGACCAGCGCCGCGACGGAACCTTCATCGTCACCGTGAGCATCGGCGCGTCCTTCACCCGCGCCAACCCCGATGGAAAGCTGGAAAAGATCATCAACGAGGCCGACCGCGCGCTCTATATCGCCAAGGGCAACGGCCGCAACTGCATGAAACTGTTCGATCCGGCCGATCCGCAAACCAGTGACGAGACCGAGAATATTGCCGCCCTTCTGAAAATTGCTGTCGCGGAGGATCTCGTTTCACTTGTGTATCAGCCGATACTCAATGTTTCGACCAACCAGACCGAGGGCGTCGAGGCGTTAATGCGCCTCCGCTTGTTGGACGGCAGCCCCGTGGCACCCGGCATCTTCATTCCGATAGCCGAGCGGACCGGCACGATCATGGAACTTGGTCTGTGGACCATCAAGGCGGCCTGCAAACAGCTTCTGGCCGATGATCGCGTATCCGTCGTCAGCGTCAACGTTTCGCCGATGCAGTTGAAAAATCCCGGATTCGCCACGTCCGTAGCGGCCATTCTGGTAGAGGCAGGTATCGCCGGAAACCGACTCGCTTTTGAAATCACCGAAGGCGTCGACATGGAAATGCATTCGGACGTGCTTCGCTGCCTGAATGACCTCAAGACGCTCGGTATTAACATCTGGCTGGACGATTTCGGAACCGGTTTTGCCGGCCTTTCATGGCTGCGCATGACAGAATTCGATACCGTGAAAATCGACCGCTCGTTCCTGCACGACAGCATGACCCCGCGCGGACGGGCGATGCTGCAGGATATGATCCGCCTCATTCGCAATCGCGGGCACAAGATCCTGATCGAAGGTGTCGAGACCGAAGAGCAACTGAGACTGGTGCGGCAGATGGAGATTGATTACGCGCAGGGTTACTATATCGGACGCCCGGTCGCTGCGGAGCGCTTGGGCGCGAGCACAACACACTTTCCGCGTCCCATGATGATGCTTCGCCCCGCCTAGCTGATCGCAAGCTGTGGAAGCCTATCGCGACAAGATGAATTACTGATCTATCGCGACAAGATGAATTACTGATAGGCGGGCGGATCGACCGAAAATTTCGCGGCGAGTTCCAGGAAAGCCGCGCGCGTCACAGGGTCGACAGGCGCGCCTTCTCTTTCCCGCTTAGCGGCCACTGCCCACTCCCGGTCACCCGGCGCCATGACCTTGCAGTCTTCGCGCACGGGAGACTCGCGAAGAACGTCAAGATAACGTTTCATGCCGGCATCGAATGTCCCGCGCTCCACGAAAGCTTCCGGCTTCAGCGCAAGAACGAAGGCGCCAAGCCCCCGCGGCGTGGAAAAATCGGGGCCGCCCATCGGCGCTATGTCGAAGCTGAGTTTCATGCCTGAGAGGACGGCGCTGAAAATCTCCACCATCCCCGCAAGCGCAGCACCCTTGAAGCCGAACTCACCGCCTAATGGCGCCAGCATCTCCGCGGCGTTGGGATCGCGGCTGTCAACGCCGTCTCCATCGGAGGCGACTCCTTGGGGTAATTGCTGGCCAAGGCTTCGGTAAAGCAAAACGCGGTTATAGGGCACCGCACTGGTCGCCATGTCCAGCAGCCAGGGCATGTCGTCTTCAACAGGCACGCCGACAGCAATCGGGTTGGTGCCGTGGAAACGCATGGCGCCGTCATGAAGGCGCACGAAACTATCGGAGTTGCAGAACGCAAGGCCGATATATCCCTGTCGAGCGGCTTCCAAGGCATAAGCACCGGCAGGTCCGAAGTGCGACGAGTTCCGGATGGCCACCGCCCCGATGCCGAAGTTTTCCGCCAGCGCCATGGCTCTTTCCATCCCGGCATAGGTGGCACGGGCACCGTGCGCGTTGTCAGCGTCGATAGTTTCAACTGCGCCGAAGCCGGAAACGCGGCTGATCTGTGGCCGCCCATTGAGCCGGCCACCTTCGAGACCGGTGACATAGTGGGCGAGAAGGCGAACCCCGTGGCTGTCCACACCGAGCCTTGTGCCATGCATCATGGCGCGCGTTGCCGCATCGGCCGTCTCGTCATCAGTGCCTGCGGCGAGGAAAACGGCGCGGCAAAACCGCTCCAGTTCGTCCAGCCTTGCAAGAACGGTCGCTTTTTCATTGCCTTGCGCCATGAGGGAATCTCCCAATTCCAGAATAGACGCTGCACAAGCTATTCAAGGGTCGCGGTTTTGCAATGCATTTCCGCGCCTCGAATGCTCGATCAGTCTTCCGATCCCATGGCATCATAAGCAGGCCGTTCACCAACGATGATGGCGCGTTTGCCGACATGGTTAGCGGGTCCGACAATACCTTCCTGCTCCATGCGCTCGACCAGTGACGCGGCGCGATTGTAGCCGACAGATAGGCGGCGCTGGATGTAGGAGGTCGAGCACTTCTTGTCGCGCATTACCACCTTCACGGCTTTTTCGTAGAGGTCGTCGCTGTCGTCTTCGCCCATGGCGGACTTGTCGAAAACCGCTGTTTCCTCCTCCGCCTCTTCGTCGGCCTCATCGGCGTCTTCCGTGACAGTGCCGAGATATTCCGGACGCCCCTGCGTTTTCAGATGCGCAACGACCTTTTCCACTTCCTCATCGGAGACGAAAGGACCGTGAACACGGGCGATACGGCCGCCGCCCATCATGTGTAGCATGTCGCCCTGGCCGAGGAGGTGTTCCGCACCCTGTTCACCAAGGATGGTCCGGCTGTCGATCTTAGATGTCACCTGGAAGGAAATGCGCGTCGGGAAGTTCGCCTTGATCGTGCCGGTGATGACGTCGACCGAAGGACGCTGGGTTGCCATGATGAGGTGAATACCGGCAGCACGGGCCATCTGCGCAAGACGCTGGATCGCACCTTCGATCTCCTTGCCCGCCACCATCATCAGGTCGGCCATCTCGTCGACGATGACGACGATATAGGGCATGGCCGTGAGGTCCATTTCCTCCTGCTCGTAGACCGCCTCGCCGGTCGCACGGTCAAAACCGGTCTGGACGTTGCAGAACACCGTCTCACCCTTGGCGCGGGCGGCTGCTGCCCTTGCGTTGTAGCCATCGATATTGCGGACACCGAGACGCGACATCTTGCGATACCGGTCTTCCATTTCGCGCACGGCCCATTTCAGCGCCATGACCGCCTTTTTCGGATCCGTGACCACAGGCGTCAGAAGATGTGGGATGCCGTCATAGACGGAAAGCTCGAGCATCTTTGGATCAACCATGATCAGGCGGCATTCTTCCGGCTTCAGACGATAGAGCAGCGACAAGATCATGGTGTTGATGGCGACCGACTTGCCCGAACCGGTGGTGCCGGCAACAAGCAGGTGCGGCATCTTCGCCAGTTCAGCGATGACAGGTTCGCCACCGATTGTCTTGCCGAGGCAAAGCGCGAGTTTCTGACGCGTCTCGGCATAGTCGGTCGCCTCGATCAGTTCGCGCAGGTAAACAGTCTCACGCACCGGGTTCGGCAGCTCGATGCCGATGACATTACGGCCGGGCACGACGGCGACACGCGCCGACAGTGCCGACATGGAGCGGGCGATATCATCCGAAAGGCCGATGACCCGCGAGGATTTGACGCCAGGCGCCGGCTCGAATTCATAAAGCGTCACAACGGGACCGGGGCGAACATCGATGATCTCACCCTTGATGCCGAAATCCTCAAGAACGCTTTCCAGAAGTCCGGCGCTCTGTTCCAGCGCTTCCGGCGTCATCGTGGTCGTCTGCTGGACGCGCGCCTCCTGCAAGAGGTCGATGGAAGGATACTCATATTCGCCATCTGCGAAAACGGGGGCTTCGCGGAACATCGGCTGTGAGGCCTGAATGGGAGCGCGCGGCGTGAAGCGCGGCTCGACGGCGACTCTCTCGGCCGGCATGACTTGCTCGACAGGCCTTTGCGGCTCGACAACAGTCGCAACTTCCGTGGCTGGCGCCGGCAAGACTTCCTGTTCCGCGACCGGCACGATGGCAGGCGCGACGGACTGGCGAACGCCAATCTCACGGTATAGCCGAATGGCCGAACCGCCCGGCACGCTGACAACAGGCGGCTCAGCCGAGAGCACGATAGCGGCGGCCGGGGATGACAAAATGGTGTTCGGCGCAGCGCTGGCAGGTGCCGTGACAACCGAGTTTGCCAGAACCTCGCGCGCGGACGCAACGATGCCCTCGCCGGCACTGCCTGGCAGATCGAGCGTCATCACTTCCCAGAAAAGCTCATCCGGCAGATGGGCGGCGAAAGCTGGAATCACCACCTGCGGCACGGGAGGCAGCATTGCCTCAACAGCCGGCGCAACGGAGGCTGCCTCAACTGGAGAGACCGACGGCTGCGCAGACTTTACTACGGTCGCGTACATATCGCTCGGCACCGGCGTCATTGTTGCGGCCGCGGCCTCTTCGGCCTGCTTGCGGGCAAGCTCAAGCCGCAGTTTATAGGTCAGCGCCCTTGCGCCCCGAGCATCCGGCGGCTGCGGCAGGAATGGCATCCGTGGCGGCGGCACCCGTTGCTCCGCCGGCTTTACCTGGACTTCGGCGACGGGAGCGCCTTGCGGCTCCACCGACTGCTGCTGCGCTACCGCCTCCGATTCTACCGGCGCAAGCGACGCAACAGGCAGCTCCTCCTCAGGCAGATTGGGGGTCTCCACGGGCATACGTCGATTGAACGCGCTCTCGGGCGTGCGGGTGAAACGGACATTAGGACCGAGCACGAAAGCATTCTGCCAGCCAGGCATTTCAGCGCGGCCTTCAATGGCATCGGCAGCACTGATATCGGCGTTGGGCCGAGACGCAGCACTCGCCTTCACTGTGGCCGACGGCTGACCGGCAACCATCTGGCCGCCGGCATGACGAGCCTTTTCGCTCCCCTCCCCTACGCTATTGGACGAATTCTGGAATCTGGATCGGGAGAAACTCATGGCAGCGTGCACACTCATCATAAACGTACATATTTCGGTCTCCCTGAAATAAAAAATAAAGGTTAATTACCCCTTTCCAAACGGGACGGCGGCGGCAATTTTTCGAGCCAGCCGCAAGGTGCTGAGAGAACCCGCGCCGAAGGAAAACTCCAATCATCTTATTGATTTTGTTGTGTAAAAATCGGGTTTTTTGCGCCATTTTAGAGGCAGAGAAGCAAGCGTGGAAAAGCGCCGTTGGTCCGTGAGGCATATCGTTTCCGCAAAGGCGCGCGCAACGTAAAATCATTGCTGTAAAGCCAGTGAATTAACGTGGACACTGCCCGCATTACAGCCTTAAGATCGGTCGGCCGCGGCACCATCAAAAGATCCGCTCAGCCCCATTTCCGGAGTGAACCATGTCACCTGTCCAACTCTCCCGCCGTTCGTTGCTCAAGACCTCGGTTCTTCTGGCCGCGACAACGGGGCTGGCGGGCATTGCCGCCGCGCAGCAGGCGACACCTGGAGGAAGGTTGATCGTGGCAGCCGATTCGGAGCCGAAGAATCTCAATCCGGCAATCGTCGCCTCCAACGGTGTATTCTACATCGCCAGCAAGATCATCGAGCCATTGGCGGAAGCTTCTTTTAACGGCAAGGATGGGCTGGAGCCGCGCCTTGCGACCGAATGGCAGGGATCGGACGATGGCTTGAGCGCCACCTTCAAGCTGCGTGAAGGCGTGACGTGGCATGACGGCAAGCCTTTCACCTCTGCGGATGTTGCCTTTTCGGCGCTGTCGGTCTGGAAACCGCTGCAGAACCTCGGACGGCTGGTCTTTGCCAATCTGGAGAAGGTGGAGACACCGGACGATCACACGGCGATCTTCCGCTTTTCAAAGCCGACGCCGTTCCAGCTGATCCGCAACGCGCTGCCGGTCGTCACCAGCGTCGTACCGAAACATCTCTATGACGGCACGGATATCGCTACCAATCCCGCCAATACCAAACCGGTCGGCACCGGACCTTTCGTCTTTACCGAATACAAGCCTGGCGAATATTATCGTCTCACTCGCAATGCGAATTACTGGGGTAAGGATCAGCCGCACCTCGAGGAGATCATCTATCGCGTCCTGCCGGACAGGGCGGGAGCTGCTTCCGCGCTGGAGGCGGAGGAAATCCAGCTCGCGGCCTTCTCCGCCGTTCCCCTGGCCGACCTCGCCCGCATCTCGAAGGTCGAGGGTATCAAGGTGATCGCCGATGGATACGAGGCCCTCACCTATCAGCTGGTGGTCGAAATCAACCATCGCCGCAAGGAATTGGCAGACCTCAAAGTCAGACAAGCCATCGCCCACGCCATCGACAAGAAATTCGTGATCGACAAGGTCTTCCTCGGCTACGCGACGGCATCGACGGGCCCTGTACCGAAGAATGCGCCGGAATTCTATACAGGTGACGTCGAGACCTATGATTTCGATGTTGCCAAAGCAAACGCTCTGCTTGACGAGGCGGGATATGCGCGGGGGCCGGATGGCAAGCGCTTTTCCTTGAAGCTTCTGCCCGCGCCGTATTTCAACGAAACCAAGCAGTTCGGTTCGTATCTTCGCCAGGCGCTTCAGGAAATCGGCATTGATGCTGAACTTGTCAACAATGATGCGGCGGCCCACCAGAAAGCGGTTTATACCGACCACGCCTTCGATCTCGCCGTCGCGCCGCCGGTCTTCCGCGGCGATCCGGCAATCTCCACCACCATCCTGGTGCGCTCCGGCATTCCGGCAGGCGTCGGATTCTCCAACCAGGGCGGTTACGAGAACAAGACGCTCGATGAACTCATCGACCGAGCAGCCGCAACGGTGGATGCCACCACACGCACCGCGCTTTACAAGGATTTCCAGAAGCAGGTTGCGGCCGATCTGCCGCTGATCAACGTCGCCGAATGGGGCTTTATCACCGTCGCACGCGACACGGTGAAACAGGTCGCCACCAACCCGCGCTGGGCCGTTTCAAACTGGGCGGATACGGCGGTCGAAAGCTGAGGAACAGGGGTGAAGCGTGCCATAAGAATGCTGAGGAGAAGGGCAGTCAGCGCCATTCCGGTGCTGCTTATTGTTCTGGTCTTCACCTTCGTTCTGCTTGAAAATGCATCCGGGGACGCTGTTGATGCCTATCTCGTCTCGATCGGCGGCGGCGATACCGGGCTGAGGGATGTGCTGCGCGAGCAATATGGTCTGAACGGATCGGTCCTCGCACGTTTTTGGCTCTATGCCAGTTCGGTCCTGAGGCTCGACTTCGGTTGGTCGCTCGCCTTCGAACGACCGGTGTTAGGGTTGATCCTCGAGCGTCTCCCAAACACCCTTCTCCTGATGGGAAGCGCCACGACACTTGCCTTCATCCTGGGCACTGCTCTCGGCATCGTCGCGGGTGCGCGCCCCGGCGGACCGGTGGACCGCGTGTTATCAACCCTGTCGCTTGCCCTATACGCCACGCCCGGCTTCTGGCTTGGCCTTGTCTTTGCGATCGTTTTTGCGGTTCAGCTTAAATGGCTGCCGACGTCAGGCATTGAAACCATCGCCTCGGGCAAGCAGGGACTGGCGCGCGCGTTGGACATCGCGCGGCATCTCGTGTTGCCCGTTGCCAGTCTCGGGCTTATTTATCTTGCACTTTTTCTGCGCGTCATGCGCACCGCCATGGCCGCTGTCTGGCCACTGGATTTCGTACTTTTTGCCCGTTCCAAGGGGCTTTCCCGACGACGCATCGTGCTGCGCCATGTCGCGCGCAACGCTGCCCTGCCGCTGATCACGGTACTTGGTCTGCAGGCCGCCACGATGCTCGGCGGCAGCGTGGTGATCGAGAGCGTTTTTGCCATTCCCGGTTTTGGCCGGCTGGCGCAGGAAGCTGTCAGTGGACGCGACACGCCGCTCCTGATGGGCATTATTTTGACAAGCGCTGTTTTCGTCATTGTCATCAATCTCGTCGTTGACATTCTCTACGCCGTTCTTGATCCGCGCATCGGCAGCGGGGAGCAACAGGCATGAGTTTCGCTCTCCGGCTTTTGCGCAGTTTCGAAGGAGCCACTGGCGCCATTGTTCTGCTACTGCTTGCCGTGATGGCGCTCGCTGCCCCCTTCGCTTTCCCGGGCGATCCCTTGGCGATCGTCGGCGATCCGCTGATTGCGCCTTTCACCGATGCAGCCCTTCCGCTGGGGACAGACCGGTTGGGCCGAGATGTGCTGGCCGAACTCGTCCACGGAGCGCAGGCCTCTATTCTCGTTGGCATCGGCGCCGCCGCGGCGGCGCTGATCGTCGGCACCTTTATCGGAACCATTGCCGGTTTTGCCGGCGGGTTGGTGGACGAGGCGTTGATGCGGCTCACGGACGCATTTCAGATCGTGCCCAATTTCCTGCTTGCACTCGCCTTTGTCAGTACCATTGGCCCTTCCATGCCTGTTGTCATTCTGGCAATTGCGCTTGGCGCGTGGGCCGATCCGGCGCGGCTGATGCGGGCACAGGTCTTGAGCATCCGCGAGCGTGACTATGTGCAATCCGCCCGCGCCATCGGGATGCATCCGCTGGAAATAGCCTTCCGGCAGATCTTGCCGAATGCGCTGCCGCCCGTCATGGCTCTCGCCGCCATCATTGTCGCTGCCGCCATCCTCACAGAAGCAGCCCTTTCTTTCCTTGGGCTTGGGGACCCTAATATCGTCACCTGGGGTTCGATGATTGCGGAAGGACGCAACGTCCTGCGTTCGGCCGCCTTCCTGTCTGTAATTCCCGGTCTCGGGTTACTCGTTACGGTTCTCGGCGTCTATCTCCTTGGCGAGGGCATCAACAGGGCGATGGCGACAGGGAGGCAGGCACCATGACCGGTAACGCTCTGTGCCGCATCGACGATCTCAGCGTTCACTACAGGCCGGGCCAGGCTCCCGCGTTGCTGAATGTTTCACTGACGATCCGCCAAGGGCAGCGGCTGGCGATCATCGGAGAAAGCGGCTCGGGGAAATCCACGCTTGGCAACGCCGTTGCCGGGCTTCTTCCCGGTAACGCACGGGTTACCGGCGACATTTCCTGGAGCCGCGATAGCGGCCTGTTTCAGGGCCGGCCCAAGCCGGGGCGCGATATCGGCACGATCTTTCAGGATACCGGCGCGACGCTTAATCCGGTTCTCACGATAGCGGAACAGGTGGCGGAAGGTGCCGTTCGGCATCTGGGCCTGTCGTGGCGGCAAGGTCGGGATCTCGCTCGCGACCTCTTGGAACGGGTTCGGCTGCCACATCCATCCCATCTTCTCAAAGCCTACCCACACCAGCTTTCCGGCGGCCAAAGGCAGCGTGTTGCGATTGCCGCCGCTATTGCCGCAAGTCCTTCCATTCTGATTGCCGACGAGGCAACGAGCGCACTCGATACGGTCAGTCAGGCCGCCATTGCCACGCTCCTTGACGATCTGGTGCGGCGGGAAAACAAAACGCTTGTGTTCATCACCCATGACATCGGCCTTGCGTCCAGTCTTGCCGACGAAATCGCAGTTTTACATTCCGGCCGGCTGGTTGAACACGGTCCGACCCGGCGGGTGCTGTCTGCACCCAGCCGCGACTACACACGGGCGCTGCTCGCCGATTATCTGGACCTGTCCACTCCGCCGCTCATCAGCGAGGCTGCGTCATGAACGAAGCCCTTCTGAGCGTCGAAGGACTGTCGAAAACCTATCGCACCCCCGCCAGAACGGTGGCGGCACTTTCCGATATTTCATTTTCGCTCCAGCTCAGGGAAACTCTGGGACTGGCCGGCCCCTCCGGCTGCGGGAAATCGACACTGGCTCGCATTTTGATGCGGCTCATCCCCCCCGATTCTGGAACAATCCGTTTCCAGAATCGCGACTGGCTCACGCTTGACGGGAGCGGGCTGCGTTCCGCCCGCCGGCACGTGCAGATGGTCTTTCAGGATACGCACGGCGCCTTCAATCCGCGCGCGCGTGTCGATGATGCCATCGGTGAGCCGCTGCGCATTCATCGCCTCGTCAGACGGCGCGATCGCGCGGCGGAAATACGCCGTCTTCTGGACCGCGTTGGCCTGGCGGACATCGATGCCAGCCGCTCGATATTGGAGCTTTCCGGTGGGCAGAGGCAACGTGTTGCCATAGCGCGGGCCATTGCAGTCCGACCGTCGGTGCTCATTCTTGACGAGGCCGTCTCTGCCCTCGACGTGTCAGTGCGCAGGCAAATCCTCGAGCTGCTGGTGGAAATCCAAAGGGATACCGCCGTGTCCTGCATTTTCGTCTCGCACGATCTCGCTGTGATACGCGCCGTCTGCCACCGCGTTGCCATCATGGAGGCCGGGCGGATCGTTGAAATTGGCACGACACGCGACATCATCTCGGCACCGCAATCGTCGACAGCCAGAACATTGATTGACGCCGCACCGCGGCTGATCAGAACCAGGTAAGGAAGAGACATGCCCGCTCCGGATTACGCCTTGCTGCTTGACCCACCTGCTTTTCCCGCGGAGCGTTACGCGATCCTTGCAGACCGGCTCGCAGCCTTGATGGGCACGAAGAACGATGTCCTCCTTATACAGGCGGAAGCCGTGCTGGCGCTTGAGGCGGCGGCCACAAGCCTTGCCCGGCCCGGGCTGAGGGCGCTCAACATCGTCACGAGCCCCTACGGCGCCTGGTTCGGCGGCTGGCTCGCCAGGGGCGGCGCCAGCGTGCGCAATCTGACAGCCAGTCCGGCAAAACCAGTAACGCTGGAGGAGGTTGAACAGGCGCTGTACGAGGCACCCGACTTTGATCTTCTCGCCGTCGTACATGCGGAATCGGCAAGCGGCATTCTCAACCCTCTGCCAGCCATTACGGCACTCGCGCACGAACGCGGCATCGTCACTCTCGTCGATGCGGTCGCCTCCATTGGCGGGCACGCGCTGGACGTCGATCGGCTCGGTATCGACATTGCCGTCATTGGACCGCAGAAAGCACTGGCCGGGCCGGCCGGCGTGTCGGCTATTTCCGTCAGCGACAAGGCCTGGGGCCTTCTATCGCATGGGCAAGCGCCTGAAAATTCCATGCTTTCGCTTCTGGACCAGAAAAGGCTCTGGCTGGATGCCGGCCGCGGCGCGCTGCCCGGGACGCCGGCTCCACTGGAGTTTTATGCGCTGGAGGCAGCCCTTGATCGAATAGAGGCGGAAGGTTTGGCATCGGTGCTTCAACGCCACGAGATGGCGGCCGCAGCCACGCGCAACGGCATAAATGCGCTCGGCATCAAAAACTGGGCCGACGAGGCGAAGGCGTCAGCGCTCGTTTCCACGGCAATTCTGCCTGATGGCGTCAACCTCAAGGCGCTGCTTGAAGCTGCATCCCGGAAAGATGGTGCTGACATCACCGCCGGTGTCGGCCCCGGCGCCGAGAGGTTGATAAGGCTCAACCACACCGGCCGGCGGGCGAACCGGCAGGCGGTCGAGGCAAACATCGAAGCATTCGCCAGCTCTTTAAAAGACCTAGGGTACGCCGCAGAAGCTTCCTCTACTCTCGAAGCAGTTGACACTGTCTACCTTGATGCTGGTTCGACCGGTGCCTGATGCTGCCAGGAAAAGATCGTTGCGGAAATCGTACGTCTTTTGAAACGTTGCTCACGACATTGTTGTTAAAAATAGTAGACAAATTCCTCCGTCAATCTTGACGAAATCATGGCAAAGCGCGAAACTTAACGCAGCGTTAACTTGCGTGAAGAAGGGAATGGCCATGGTAGCAGGGTTCAACATGCTCTCCTTTGACCTCTTTGGCATCGGCCGAAGAATGCCCGTCGTCAATGAGCGGGTGGAGACCGAATTTCAGGAAAAGACGCCGCGCCGGCCTGATGACGAGTCGCAGAACGACGACCGAGATCAAGAATATGAACTGTTTTTCTGGTCGCTTTATCCGGTGATCTAAAGCTTTCAAGGCGATACACTAAGACGTTTACCCGGTGCAGAACGCCTGTTTTGATCCCACGAGACGGCGCATTATTCGTATTTTTAAAGTCAAAAAAGCGGCCCCGAGGAAACCTCGAGGCCGCTAATTTATTTTGGGCCGTCAGTGGTTATCGCGCGGCAGACCCTTGGTCTGGGCGATACGCTGATATTTCACCGCCGGTTCGAGAACCGCGCCGGTTTCCATCTGGCTGACGATTCCGCGCTGAATTTCCTGCCACGGCGTCTGGTGGTCTGGGAACTTGTAGCCGCCCTCCGCATGCAGCGCCTCGTAGCGCTTTGCGAGTTCCTCGCCGGAAATCAGGATGTCCGCCTTGCCGCGGCCCACATCGATGCGGACGCGGTCGCCCGTCTGAAGCACGGCAAGGCCGCCGCCTGCAGCTGCTTCCGGGGAAGCGTTGAGGATAGACGGGCTGCCTGACGTGCCGGACTGGCGGCCATCACCGATGCAGGGCAGCGAACTGACACCTTGCTTCAGAAGATAATCCGGTGCGCGCATGTTCACGACTTCCGCGGCACCCGGATAACCGATGGGGCCTGCGCCGCGCATGAAGAGAACGGTGTTGGCGTCAATGCCGAGCGACGGATCGTCGATGCGGTGATGGTAATCTTCCGGACCATCGAACACCACGGCGCGGCCTTCGAAGGCCTCCGGATCGTCAGGATTGGAGAGATAACGGTTGCGGAACTCTTCCGAGATAACGCTTGTCTTCATGATGGCCGAGGAGAACAGGTTGCCGCGCAGCACGCGGAAGCCAGCGCGCTCCTTGAGCGGCTGCTCATAGGGGCGGATGACCTTTTCGTCTTCGATGATCGCGCCACGGCAGTTTTCGCCGATGGTCTTGCCGTTGACCGTCATGGCATCTTCCATGATCAGTCCCTGGTTCATCAGCTGGTTGACGACAGCGGGAACGCCGCCGGCATGGTAATAATCCTCGCCGAGATATTCACCAGCGGGCTGCAGGTTGACGAGCAGCGGCACGTCTTCACCATAGGTCTGCCAGTCGTCCACTGTCAGTTCGACGCCGACGTGGCGCGCGAGGCCGTTCAGATGGATCGGTGCGTTGGTGGAGCCACCAATCGCCGAGTTGACGCGGATGGCGTTGATAAACGCATCCTTGGTCATGATGTCTGATGGCTTCAGGTCTTCCTTGACCATTTCAACGATGCGCAGGCCGGTAAGGTAGGAGACTTCCTGACGGTCACGGTAAGGCGCCGGGATGGCGGCGGAGCCTGGAAGCTGCATGCCGAGCGCTTCGGCGAGCGAGTTCATGGTCGTTGCCGTACCCATGGTGTTGCAATAGCCGGTCGACGGAGCCGAAGAAGCGACGAGCTTGACGAAGCCCTGGTAATCGATCTCGCCCTTAGCCAGCAATTCGCGTGCCTTCCAGACGATGGTGCCGGAACCGGTGCGCTCGCCGCGGAACCAGCCGTTCAGCATGGGGCCGACGGAAAGAGCAATGGCCGGGATGTTGACGGTGGCCGCCGCCATAAGACAGGCAGGCGTGGTCTTGTCGCAGCCAATGGTCAGCACGACGCCATCGAGCGGATAGCCATAAAGCACTTCCACGAGGCCGAGGTAAGCCAGGTTGCGGTCGAGGCCGGCGGTCGGACGCTTGCCGGTTTCCTGAATCGGATGCACCGGAAACTCAATCGCGATGCCGCCGGCTTCACGGATACCTTCACGCAGGCGATTTGCGAGTTCGAGGTGGTGGCGGTTGCAAGGGGAAAGGTCAGAGCCCGTCTGTGCGATACCGATGATCGGGCGATCAGACTGAAGCTCGGCTTGGCTGAGACCAAAATTCATGTAGCGCTCAAGATAAAGCGCAGTCATGTCCGCATTGGCGGGATTGTCGAACCAAGCGCGCGAACGCAGCTTGCCCTGAGTTGCAGGAAGATTATCAGATGTCGTCATGATGCGGGTCTCCAGCCGGAAGTGGCCAACGGTAAAATATTACGAAATGCGACAAGCTTATGTTGCGCGCAAGGAAAATGGAATCAGCGTTTCGGAGATCACGCATAACCGACAGTGGTGCGCCAGACGAGTGGCATCGAGCGGCACTTCGGCTTTAACCGAATATTTTTCGGCAGTTACGGCCATCGCGGGATTACGCAACGGAATCTCCCTCCCTCTTTTGCCGTTTAACTTCGACCCCGAGAAGCGAAATTCCGGCAAAAAATCATTTTCTAATTTGTATGACTATTAGATAAAACCACGCCCTGTCAAGCACTCGAATACCAGACGCAGCTGCCTGCGGGATATTCCAAACCACAAATTGTGAATCATTTATCATATTGATTTAGATCAATATATTCTCTCTTTCAGGGCGTGAGAGCCCATTCGCAACCTGAAATATACGAAAATGCCCCTTTTCAAGAGTATTACTATATGCTCATAGTGTCTGCGTCACGCTGACATCATCTATGGGAGGAATAAGATGAGAAAAGCTCTCGCGACAGCTACTGTCGCCGTTTCGCTGTGCCTTGCATCAAGTGTTTCCGCAAAATCGCTGACCGTCGGCTTCTCGCAGATCGGTTCGGAATCGGGCTGGCGCGCTGCTGAAACCACCGTCACAAAACAGCAGGCCGAAAAGCGCGGCGTAACGCTGAAATTTGCCGACGCGCAGCAGAAGCAGGAAAACCAGATCAAGGCCGTGCGCGGCTTTATCGCGCAGGGCGTCGACGCAATCCTGATTGCACCTGTGGTCGCAACGGGCTGGGATGCTGTCCTGAAGGAAGCCAAGGAAGAAAAAATCCCTGTCATCCTGCTCGACCGCCAGATCGAGGCTCCTGACGACCTTTACCTGACAGCCGTCACGTCCGATCAGGTGCATGAAGGCAAGGTTGCCGGCGACTGGTTGGTCAAGGATGTCGGCTCCAAGGATTGCAAGGTGGTAGAATTGCAGGGCACGACCGGTTCGTCGCCCGCCATAAACCGCAAGAAAGGCTTCGAAGAAGCCATTGCCTCGCACAAAAACATCAAGATCGCGCGCTCACAGACGGGTGACTTCACCCGTACCAAGGGCAAGGAAGTGATGGAAAGCTTCATCAAGGCCGAAGGCGGCGGCAAGGATATCTGTGCCGTTTACGCCCATAATGATGACATGGCCGTCGGCGCAATCCAGGCCATCAAGGAAGCCGGTCTGAAGCCCGGAACCGACATCAAGGTCGTCTCCATCGACGCCGTGCCTGATATCTTCAAGGCCATGGCGGCCGGTGAAGCCAACGCCACCGTCGAACTGACGCCCGATATGGCAGGCCCAGCCTTCGACGCGCTCGAAGCCTACTTGAAGGACAAGAAAGAGCCGCCGAAGTGGATACAGACCGAATCCAAACTTTACACGGCATCTGATGACCCGATGAAGGTCTACGAGGCGAAGAAGGGTCTGGGTTACTAAGCCATTCTTCGGAGGAACGGCACATGACTGTGCCGTTTCTTTCTGCTGAAGAGAAGGAAACTTCTCCGATTTTTGTCTGCTGAATGATCACGTATGGAGCGGGCGGACGCCGCTTGTTCTTCTCCCCGCCGGGGAGAAGAACAAGCGGCAGCGGGATGAGGGGGCGACGGTAGCGATAGGCCGAGAGCTAGCCCACTCATCCGGCCGTTCGGGCCACCTTCTCCCCGGCGGGGAGAAGAAATACGCCGCTCGATACACGATTATTCCAAGACCCATTGTAATGCGGAACCTGCTCAATGTCCGAAACGGCACCACTTCTGGAAGCACGCGCCATCGGCAAATCCTTTCTGGGGATCACAGCGCTTGATGGCGTTGATTTTACGCTTAGACGCGGCGAAATCCATGCCCTCCTCGGCGAAAACGGCGCAGGCAAATCGACGCTGATCAAAATTCTGACGGGCGTCTACAGCCGCGGCAGCGGATCCGTCTTTCTGGAAGGCAGCGAAATCTCCCCCGCGAATGTGGGTGAAGCGCAGGCGCTTGGCATCGGCACCGTCTATCAGGAGGTCAACCTTCTCGAAAACCTCACCGTCGCGGAGAACCTCTACCTTGGCCGCCAGCCGCGGCGCTTCGGGATGATCGACCGCAGCACGATGCAAAAGAATTCAAAGGCGCTGCTTGCCCAGTATGGGCTCTCCATCGACGTCAACGCCCTGCTTTCCAGCTATTCCGTCGCCATCCGCCAAATCATAGCCATTGCGCGTGCCGTCGATCTTTCCGGCAAGGTGCTGGTTCTCGACGAGCCAACGGCCAGCCTGGACGCCCATGAAGTCGGGATGCTTTTCGGGGTTCTGAAGAAGCTGCGCGCCCGGGGCATCGGCATCGTCATCATCACTCACTTTCTCAATCAGGTCTACGATATTGCCGATCGCGTGACGGTGCTGCGCAATGGTCGTCTCGTTGGCACCCGCGACATCGGCAATCTGCCGAGGCCGGAACTCATTTCCATGATGCTCGGCCGAGAGCTTCAGCACATCACCCACGAACATCAGGCAACTGACGACACCGTTGTTGAAGGCGAGCCACCGATCCGCTTCGAAGGTTATGGAAAACGCGGCAGTATCGCCCCCTTCGATCTCGGCATCCGGCCCGGCGAGATCGTCGGCATCGCCGGTCTCCTTGGTTCTGGCCGAACAGAAACTGCCTTTCTGCTGTTTGGCATAGACCGTCCCGACACCGGCGTTGCGACGATCGACGGCAAGCAGGCGGCCATCTCGTCGCCGGAGGCGGCAATCTCCGCGGGCTTCGGCTTCTGTCCCGAAGAGCGCAAGACGGATGGGATTATCGGCGACTTCTCCGTTACCGATAATATCGCGCTGGCGCTTCAGGCGAGACAAGGCTGGGCGCGCCCTCTTTCGCGACGGCAGAAGGCGGAGCTTGCCCAAAACTTCATTAGGTCGCTTGATATCCGTCCTGCAGATCCGGACCGGCCGATCAAGTTCCTTTCAGGCGGCAACCAGCAGAAGGCAATTCTTGCCCGCTGGCTCGCTACACAGCCGCGACTTCTGATCCTCGATGAGCCGACACGCGGTATCGATATCGGCGCGCATGCGGAAATTCTTAAAATGATCGAAAAGCTCTGCACCGAGGGCATGTCGCTCGTCGTCATCTCTTCCGAGCTGGAAGAGCTGACGGCCGTTGCGCACCGGGTTATCGTCCTCTCTGACCGCCGCCACGTCAACGAATTGAAGGGCAGCGAGGTGACCGCGGATAACATCATGCGCGCCATTGCCGATGCGGCGAAAACGGAGGCGGCATGATGGTGGCGGTGACACGACGTCTCAAAAGACTTGCGCCGCAACTTGCAGCGCTGTTCATCATTCTGGCCGCGATAACAATCATTTCGCCCGGCTTTCTGAATGTTTCGCTGCAGAACGGTCGGCTTTATGGAAGCCTGGTCGACATTCTCGTGCGTGCCGCTCCCGTGGCGCTTTTGACCATTGGCATGACGCTGGTCATCGCCACCAAGGGTATTGATCTTTCCATCGGCGCTGTCATCGCCATCTGTGGCGCGGTCGCGGCCACGCTTATCAGCAATGGTTATTCCATTTCCTCGGTCATCGCCATCTCGCTTGCGGTTGGCATTGTCTGTGGCGTTTGGAACGGGGTGCTGGTCGCTCTTTTGGACATCCAGCCGATTATTGCCACGCTGATCCTCATGGTGGCGGGGCGCGGCATTGCCCAGCTCATAACCGAAGGCGTCATTCTCACCTTCAATAATGACAGCTTCGCCGCCATCGGCTCAGGCTCATTTGGGGGGATCCCCCTGCCGGTCATCATCTGGGTGACGGCGGCGCTGGTTATCGGTCTTCTCGTGCGCAAAAGCGCGCTCGGCTTCCTGATCGAAGCAACCGGCATCAACCGTCGCGCCGCGGCATTGGCCGGGGTGCGGGCACGCTTCCTATTGTTTTTCGTCTATGCCGTTTCCGGCCTCTGCGCCGCCATAGCCGGTATGATCGTGACCGCCGATATTCGCGGTGCGGATGCCAACAATGCCGGGCTGTGGCTGGAGCTCGATGCGATCCTGGCGGTCGTGATCGGCGGGACATCGCTGAATGGCGGCCGCTTCTCCATCACCGCATCGCTGATCGGGGCATTGATCATCCAGACGATCAATACCGGTATTCTCGTCTCGGGCTTTCCGCCGGAATTCAATCTCATCATCAAGGCAGGCATCATCATGGTGGTGCTGACGCTGCAATCGCCGGCGATCATGGCCCTGCTTGGTTTCGTGAAGGCGCCCAAGCCACAGGCCAAACCGGCTGCTACGAACGGCATCACCAAGGAAGGAACCGTGCGATGATCCATAGCCGCAATCTGCCGTTCCTCACCACACTGACGATCTTCGTGGTCGCCTATCTGCTATGCGTGCTGCAATATCCGGCGATCTTCTCGACGCGGGTGATCGGCAATCTTCTGACGGACAACGCTTTCCTCGGCATCGCCGCTGTCGGCATGACATTCGTCATCCTGTCGGGTGGCATCGACCTTTCGATCGGTTCGGTCATCGCATTCACCAGCGTTTTCGTGGCGGTCATGGTGGGCACCTATAATCTCCACCCCCTGCTGGCCTTCGCGATCGTGCTCGCTATCTCGACGCTGTTCGGATGCCTGATGGGGGCGATGATCCGCTTCCTGTCGATCCCGCCTTTCGTGGTGACGCTCGCGGGCATGTTTTTGGCACGCGGCGCAGCTTACCTCATTTCCACCCAGTCAGTGCCGATCTCGCACCCCTTCATCGACGCGATACAGGGCTTCTATTTCCGCTTTCCAGGCGGCGGCAGGCTGACGGCGCTCGCCATGCTGATGCTTGTCGTCTTCGCGGCCGGCATGTTGATCGCCAGCCGCACCCGGTTTGGCGCCAATGTCTATGCGCTCGGCGGCAACCAGCAGTCGGCAGAACTGATGGGCGTCCCGATCGGGGCGACGACTATCGGCATCTATGCGCTCTCGGGTTTCCTTTCGGGTCTCGCCGGCATCGTTTACACGCTTTACACGTCGTCGGGTTATTCGCTGGCGACGGTGGGCGTGGAGCTGGACGCCATCGCAGCCGTCGTCATCGGCGGCACGCTTCTGACGGGCGGCACAGGGTTGGTGGCGGGAACCTTTGTCGGCCTGCTGATCCAGGGGCTGATCCAGACCTACATCGTTTTTGACGGGACGCTGTCTTCCTGGTGGACGAAAATCGTCATCGGCGTGCTGCTTTTTGTCTTCATCGTGTTGCAGCGCGCAATCATCTGGTATTCAAACAGGAGAATGGCCGGACCGCATCCGGCATAACGCAAACGGAGGCTTTATTGGGGCTGCTCGAAACGACGATTAGCGGACGAAAACGCCGGAACAGCCACGCCCATGTGGTTTCCGAACTCGGCAGCGCCATCGTCTCGGGCCGGATTGCGGAAGGCTCCCTGCTGCCCAATGATGCCGAACTCTCGCTACGTTTCGGTGTCTCGCGCACCGTGCTGCGGGAGACCATGAAGACGCTGGCAGCCAAGCGGCTGGTTGAGCCCAAGGCCAAGGTGGGCACGCGGGTTCTTGATCGCTCCAGCTGGAATTTCTTCGATCCTGACGTGCTGGGATGGCGGTGCGAGGCCGGTATTGATCAGGAATTCGTCACCCATCTGGCGGAAATCCGCCTCGCGCTGGAGCCGGCTGCCGCCGCGGCTGCAGCCCTACAGGCCTCCAACGACGATATCGTCTCCCTCTACGTCATCGCCGCGAAATTCGACAATCCGAAACATACGCCGGAAAGTATCGCGAAGGTCGATCTCGAATTCCACCTTGCCGTGGCGCATATGTCCGGTAATCCCTTCATGCGCTCGGCAAGCGGCCTGATTGAAGCTGCGCTGGCCATTTCGTTCCAGCTGTCATCACCGGCCGCTTCAACCGGCACCATCGCCGAAATTGCTTCCAACCATCTGCGCATCGTGCATGCAATTGCGGCGCGGGATGCCGATGCCGCGGTGAAGGCCATGCGTCACGTTATCGAGGTGGGCAAGGACAGGACACAGAACGCGATCAAACCGATCTAGAGCTTCCGCCCTCGCGAGTGGGAGGTGGTACGACAAGGGTGACATCCCGGCGTTTTCATGCTAGGAATTTTATATTCCTTAACTTTGCGTCCACATCTGGAAACAAGCATGAATGATGCCCTCACCGAAATGTTGCGTGGCCTGCGGCTTGACGGGGTGGAATATGGCCGGTGCCGAATGGCTACCCCATGGGCGACGGCCTTTCCCGAGCAGGAAGCGGCACGGTTTCATTTTATCGGTGTTGGCCAGGCGAAGTTGCGCAAACCGTCCGGCGAGTGGCTGACGCTCACATGCGGCGACGCGGTGCTTCTTCCCCGAGGCCACGCGCATGTTCTTGGCAGCGGCGAGACCGTGACACCTTCTCCTTTTGATAACTTCGGCAAGAAGGAAGTCTGTCAGGGTGTCTTCGACCTGCAATGTGCCAGTGCCGGCGGGGATACGATTGCCTTTACCGCCTCGATGCGTTTCAACATGGACAATCTGCATCCCCTGCTCCAGATGATGCCAGATGTGATGTTGACCAGCGACCTCGCCAAGAGCGATCCAGCCATTCCACACCTGCTCGAAGCCATGACGCGCGAGGTGGAGTTGAACCGCGTCGGTGCGGGCGGCATTCTGGCAAGGCTTGCCGACGTGCTGACGGCAACGTTGATCCGCACATGGGTGGAACATGGCTGCGGCGATTCGAGCGGCTGGCTTGCTGCCGTGCGCAATCCGGAACTCGGACGGGTGCTGGCGGCCATCCACCTCAACCCCGAAAAAGACTGGAACGTCGAGGAACTTGCGTCCTTGATGGGCGCATCCCGTTCCAGCTTTGCTGAACGTTTCACACGTATCGTCGGGGAAAGCCCCGCCCGCTATGTCGTGCGCGTACGCATGCATCAGGCACGCCTGTGGCTGCGCGAGGGAATGCGCGTGACAGTGGCGGCGGAAAAGCTCGGTTATGACTCCGAAGCTTCGTTCAGCCGCGCGTTCAAACGTGTGATCGGCGCGCCGCCCAGCCAGTTCCGCAGGAAAGACGCGGTGGCGCTGGAGGATGCCGCCGCCTGAACGGCTCAATGAAAATCGCGGGATTTCACCCGGATTTCCTCTCTTTCATATTCCTCCAGATCCGGCGAAGGACGCTTTTTGAGATCGCGCCTGTCCAGATGGGATATGCCGCGATGAAACTCGTCGCCACGCCCATGGGGCAGCGGAAAAGCATGATTTCGCTCCCCGACGCTCGCCAGTTCTCCCGAAAGATCGGTCAGCCGGTGGGCGACCAGATGCACAACCTCGCCTTCGCGCTGAATCTTGCCGTAAATGCCGACCATGCTGCCTGTTAACACCACGCGGCGGTACTTTTCGAAGGTTTTCACCCATAGCACCGCATTGGCAATGCCCGTCTCGTCCTCCAGCGTCATAAAGATCACGCCCTTTGCCGAACCGGGACGCTGGCGCACCAGCACCAGGCCCGCTGTTTCCAGCCACGCGCCATCCCTTGATCGATAGGCTTCAGCGCAGGTGACGATGCGACGGCTCGAAAGATCACGACGCAGGAATGTCATGGGATGCTCCCGAAGGGTCAGCCCCACATGGCCATAATCCTGCACGACCTCGCCGCCATCAGTCATGGCGCGAAGCGCCACGGAAGGCTCCTGAAGCTCTTCGATAACGGCGTTTTCCCTAATGGCGGCAGCGGCAAAAAGCGGCAGAGGCTCATCCCGCAAGGCCTTGATGGCCCAGAGTGCTTCGCGTCTGGCAAGGCGAAGCGACGGCAAAAAGCCATCGGCTTCGGCAAGGCACACGAGGGCAGCGACCGGAACACCTGCCCGTCGCCACAGATCATCCACGGAGGCAAAAGGCCGATCCTGCCGCGCCGCGACGATTTTTGCGGCGTGATCATTGGCCAGACCCTTCACAAGACGCATGCCAAGCCGCACGGCATAACGTTCTTTGCCCTCCGCATTTATCTCGCCTGTCGGCTCAAGTGTGCAGTCAAACCGGCTTTCATTGACACAGACCGGGCGAACCTCCACCCCATGATCGCGCGCATCGCGCACGATCTGCGCCGGGGCGTAAAAGCCCATGGGCTGCGAATTCAAAAGCGAGGCACAGAAAATATCCGGATGATGGCACTTCAGCCATGCGGAGGCATAGGCAATCAGCGCGAAGGACGCCGCGTGGCTTTCCGGGAAACCATAACTGCCGAACCCTTCGAGCTGTTTGAAGATGCGTTCGGCGAAGTCCTTGTCATAGCCGCGTCCGACCATGCCATCGATCAAATCCTGCTGGAACTTGGAGATGGTGCCGACATTCTTGAAAGTCGCCATGGCACGGCGCAACTGGTCCGCCTTGCCCGGCGAAAAACCGGCGCATTCGATAGCAACACGCATCGCCTGCTCCTGAAACAGCGGTACGCCCAGCGTCTTGCCCAGAACGCGTCGCAATTCCTCCTTGGGATAATGGACCGGCTCCTTTCCCTGTCTTCGACGGAGATAGGGATGAACCATATCGCCCTGAATGGGACCGGGACGAACGATAGCCACCTGGATAACGAGATCATAAAATTCTTTCGGCTGTAGGCGAGGCAGCATGGACATCTGCGCCCGGCTTTCAATCTGAAAGGTGCCAAGCGTATCGGCCTTCTGGATCATTGCGAACGTCGCGAGGTCCTTGGCTGGCATTGACGTGAGGTCGTATTTCTTGCCTGTCCGCTCCTCCAGCATGTTGAAGCCGCGCTTCATGCAGGAAAGCATGCCGAGCGCCAGGCAATCCATCTTCATGAATTTGACGATATCGATATCGTCCTTGTCCCACTCGATGATCTGTCGATCATCCATGGCGGCAGGTTCAATCGGCACCAATTCATCGAGCCTATCGTGCGTGAGAACGAAGCCGCCGGGATGCTGGCTATGATGTCGCGGCGTGCCGACGAGCTGGTTGGCAAGCTCGAAGGCGAGTTGCAGGCGGCGGTCCTCCATATTGAGGTTCAACTCCTTCACCTGTTTTTCGCCAACGCCCTCGCTCCAGCGCCAAACCTGCGATGAAAGCAGTTTCGTCAGGTCTTCGGGCAGGCCCAAAACCTTGCCGACATCCCGCAACGCCCCTCGCCCACGGTAGCGTGTCACGACTGAACAGAGTGCTGCCTTATCCCGCCCATAGGTATCATAGACCCACTGGATGACTTCCTCACGCCGCTGATGCTCGAAATCCACGTCGATATCAGGCGGTTCCCGGCGTTCTTCAGACACGAAACGCTCAAAAAGAAGATCGACTTTCAAAGGATCGATCGACGTAATCCCGAGCACGAAACAGACGACGGAATTGGCTGCGGATCCTCGTCCCTGACATAAAATATCCAGCTTGCGGGCATGCTGCACGATGGCGTTGACCGTCAGAAAATAGGGGGCGTATTCCAGCCTGCCGATAAGACCGAGCTCATGACACAGCGCCTTCTCCACCTTCTCCGGCAAACCATCCGGGTAACGGGTCGGCACCGCTTCCCAGACCATCTTCTCCAGCGCCTGCTGCGCCGTCAGCCCCGGCAGACTGCGCTCCTCGGGATATTGATAGACCAACTCCTCCAGCGAGAACTTGCAGCGTTTGGCAATTTCGAGGCTGCGGGCCAGCGCCTCGGGGTAACGGGCAAACAGCCGGTGCATTTCCTGCGGCGGCTTCATGTAGCGGTCGGCATGGCGCTCACGCCGGAAACCCGCCTCGTCGATCATGCAATTATGCCGGATACAGGTGACGACGTCCTGCAACATACGCCGCTCGGGCACATGGAACAGCACATCATTGGTCACCACAGTCGGCACGCCAGCGGCCTGCGCCATATCAGACAATTCGAAAAGCCGCATCTGGTCGTTGGGGCGTCTTCGAAGACTGAGCGCCATATAGGCCCGGTCGGCAAAGGCGGCCTTCAGTCGCCGCAAACGAAGAGCGCAGAGATCGTCGGCCAGATCGGCCAACAGAACGACGATCTGGCCTTCGCCATAGGTGACCAGATCATCCCATGCCAGTCGGCATTTGCCCTTGCCGCCCCTTTTCTTGCCCACGGAAAGAAGCCGGCAGAGCCGCCCATAGGCCGCACGATCCATGGGATAGACGAGCACCGAAAGATCGTCGTCCAGATCGAGCCGGCAGCCGATCACGAGCCGGATATTGTGATTATTGGCGGCCTCATAGGCACGGGGAATAGCGGCAAGGCTGTTTCGATCAACAATGCCCAGCGCCTCGATGCCGAGGGTTTTTGCCTGTTCGAAAAGCTCGTCGCAGGAGCTTGCGCCACGCAGAAAGGAAAAATGCGTGGTGACCTGCAACTCGGCATAACGCGGCGCACTCATGCGAAAAACCCATGAATAAACCAGCCCTGCGAACCCGTCTCGGCATGCTCGCCGTCACCGGAGCGGAAAATCCAGAAGCGTTCGCCGCTCTGGTTTTCGACCGTGAAATAATCGCGAACGGCGGCCTTTTCGCGGTCTCGTTTCCACCATTCACCAAACACCCGCTCGGGTCCATCGGCGCGCCGCACGAGATGGCGCACGCCCTTCCAGATAAAATAACGCGGCGGATGGTCTGGCAGAAGCGCCATGGTTTCGACGGGTTCAGGCCTTGCCAGCAGCCGCACGGGACGTGGCCAATGACCGGGCCAGCCAAGTTGGTCCTCGGGGGATAGGGCCGCAACTGAAGTAACGGACCGTTCCGGCACATCGCTTGCCACCGCTGCATAGCGATAAACGCGATGGCCGCGGTTGAGGATCACATCCACAGTGCCAGCGATGTCGGCACGCTCCTCGTCCAGCAAGGAAGAGCGGGCCTGGGCGGCGAGAAGCGGTTCCGCATGGGTAGCGGTCAGCACCATCATCTCGATGCCGAAACCGGGATCGATCGTGTCGATGCGGTCGGTCAGAAGCCGAACCAGCTGTTTGACGTCGCGCACCGGTCTTGATGTGCCCGCTCTTATGGCCTGCAGACCGCTATCGACCCTGTGCAACACCAGATCGATCCGGCGCGCGCCAAGGCCACGTTTTTCCAGCGCGACACAAAGGCCGGTAACCAGCTTCTGGGTATAGCGGGCTATCGTCTCCGCCGCCGCGATCGGTTCGGGAAAGGCGCGGCGTACTTCCACCAGATCGGCCACACGAACCGGTTCGATAGGTTCGCCGATCTCCCCGAAAGCCTGCGACAGACGACGGACGACCTCCGGGCCGAAACGCAGGGTGAGCGGTGCGCGCGGGGCTTCGGCAAGATCGCCGATGGTGCGAAAGCCGAGCACCTTCAACCCGGAAACGACACGGTCTTCCAGCCGCAGCGCGGTCAATGGCAGAGCACTGATCGCCGCCCGCTGCCCGTCTGGCGGCACGATGCTGATTTCCTCTCGGTTGAAACGTGCAAGCGCATGAGCGGCCCCCCAGCTATCGGCAATGGCCGCGCGGGCGGCAAAGCCTGCGGCATGCAGACGGTTGACCATGCCGCTCAACATCAGCGTCTCATTGCCGTGCAGATGGTCCGCACCCGCCGTGTCCAGCACCAGCCCATCAGGCGCATCGGCGGCGACGATAGGGGCATAAATGCGCAGGAAATGAAATGCGAGCTGTTGAAGCGCACGGGCATCTCCCGCCGCATCCAGATCTTCCACAAGAAGACCCGGCACCAGCGCCTGCGCCTTGCTGACCGGTGTGCCTGCCCGGATGCCTGCCGCCTTTGCGGCCTTGTCGAGCGCAAGCACCAGCCGGCGGCTGCCCTGGCGACCGATCATGACCAGCGGCTTTTCAGCCGGCGGCGCGTTCTGTCCCAAAAGACGCCGGAAACGATCCGTCGGCCATGTCGGCAGGTAGAGCGAGACGACCCTTTGCATCACAGGCTTCCACTTCAAATTCGGCGCTTTCGCCGCCGCGACATCGTAAGAGTTCCAGCAACCAGCGCGGCCTACCCACACCCGGCACCGGCAAGGGCGCTGAAGGCCGCACGGAGATACGCCAGCGGGTGACGGCCGCTGTCGGTTCACCAAACAGCTTGGCATCGTCCGCACGCCGGAAACGACGGATGGCAAGGCCGGTCACGCCTGATGTTTCCGCCGCCAGTTGCAGTCGCCGGGAAGCATTCATCGGCAGTTTCGCCATTTCACCCATCACCACGCCGAAACCGTTGCAGCGCAGCCCTTCTTCGAAACAGTCGAGCACGCCTTTTTCATCACGACATTCAACGATGATGAGCCGGTTCTGCGACAGGCCCGCCTGCGTCAGACCCGGCATGAACAGATCCCGACGGGTGACGCACCATAAAACCTTGCCGGAAAGCCTTGCCGCCACACCAGCCGCAAAGAGCGCGGCGGCCGCACCATCGGCAGCGCCGTTGCCAGCGCCGCTCAGCTCATGCAGGCAACCAAGCTTGAGCCCGCCTCCCGGCAGGTGATGGTCGATGGCATCCACACCGAAAGGCAAGGTCTCGTGCAGGCGCTGAGCGCCGTTACCGATCCTTTCCAGCCTTTCACGCAGCTCTTCGACAACGAGCAACTGATCCGCGCGCTTTTGCATGGCATGACAGGTTTCAACTTGGGTTATTCATCTTATTGTTCTTGTTTTGTTCCTATTTCAGCAAAGAGTCAAGCAATAGGCTGACGCTCATCAACAGTTTACATGGGGGGACGGGATTCTGCCCTTGCAGCCCTTCGTCCCACCGTTAAAACGGAAGTGTCCGCTCGCCCCGTGTTTACCCCGACAACGGCAACGGACATCATGGTTTGGAGGAACCACCGATGATCGCCAGCATCTTGATTGCCGTGGTTGCGGCCATCCATATCTACATCGTCATTCTGGAAATGCTGCTGTGGGAGAAGCCAGCCGGCCGAAAAGCCTTCGGTCTCTCGGCAGATTTCGCCCGGCAGACAAAGGTACTTGCCGCCAATCAGGGACTTTATAACGGCTTTCTCGCAGCCGGGCTGATCTATGGGCTCACACAGGGCGATGAAGGGTTGAGCTTCAAGCTCTTCTTCCTGAGCTGTGTGCTGGTGGCCGGTATTTTTGGCGCGATCACTGCCAATATGAAGATCCTGTTCATCCAGGCATTGCCGGCATTGTTTGCCCTTGGCTTCCTCTGGCTTGGAGCATGAACCGATGACCGCCTGGAACGATACCTCCGCAAGGGACGCACTCAACCGCATCTTCATGGCCGCCGTCGCCAGCGCCGATCCGGCAAAGGTGTTGCAACACCACCTGCCCTCCCCGCCCAAAGGCCGTTGCGTGGTGGTTGGCGCGGGCAAGGCCTCCGCCGCCATGGCCGCAGCGCTTGAAGCGGCATGGCCAGATGTCGACCTTTCAGGCGTGGTGGTGACACGTTACGGCCATGCCGTGCCGACTGCGCGTATCGAGATCATCGAAGCCTCGCATCCGGTGCCGGACGACAGGAGCGCCGAAGCGGCAAAACGCATTCTCGCCGCCGTTAAAGGGTTGACTGCAGACGACATGGTCATCGCATTGATTTCCGGCGGCGGTTCGGCGCTGATGGTCGCACCCGCCGAGGGAATGACGCTTGCAGACAAGATGGCGGTCAACCGCGCGTTACTCGCCAGCGGCGCGACGATTTCCGAAATGAACGCCGTGCGCAAGCACCTCTCGCGTATCAAGGGCGGGCGGCTGGCACTAGCTGCCAGACCGGCAAAGGTTGTTTCTCTGCTGATTTCCGATGTGCCTGGTGATGACCCCTCGGAAATCGCCTCCGGTCCGACGGTTGCCGATCCGAGCGATATCGAAACCGTGCGGGAAATCGTCGCGCGCTATGCCCTCGATCTCCCCGAAACCGTGCGTCAGGTGCTGGAAAAAGGTGAGGAAACCCCGAAGGCCGGCGATATCGACGAGGATATCCGGCTCATCGCGGCTCCATCGCTCGCCCTGCAGGCGGCAGCGGACGAGGCGGTGATGCTAGGGCTAACGCCTCTTATCCTCGGGGATTCGCTGGAAGGCGAGTCGAAAGATGTCGGTGCGGTCATGGCCGGTATTGCGGTTTCCGCCAGCCGCAAGGGCCTGCCGATCAAAGGCCCGGCCGTCCTGCTTTCCGGTGGCGAAACCACAGTGACGCTGAACAGGGGAGTTGGCGGCAAAGGGCCGGCCGGTAAGGGCGGCCGCAACACGGAATTCCTTCTGAGCCTTGCGCTGACCCTCAAGGGAGCCCAGGGCATCTGGGCTATTGCTGGCGATAGCGATGGCATCGATGGCGTCGAAGATGCTGCGGGGGCCGTGATTACACCGGATACCTTAAAGCGCATGCGCGAGGCGGGGGTCGATCCGCGCCAGTCACTGGTGAGCCATGACAGCTATACAGCCTTCAATGCGACCGGCGATCTCGTCGTAACGGGTCCGACGCTCACCAATGTGAATGATATCAGGGCGATTTTGATCGCGTAGGCTTGATAGCAACCACCGTGTGACGGCGTTTTTGATGCGGCCTGTTCCGATAGGCAACAGGCCGCAAAAGGTCTTCAGTATTAGAGCTTTACCCAGCTGCCATTGTTTTTGCCGGACTCGATGCAGGCCGTGACGAAAGCGACGCCTTTGACCCCGTCATCCACGGTCGGATAAATCACCGCCTTGTCCAGCGCCGATCCGTCGCGGCGTGCCTCGATGGCATGGGCCGCTTCAGTATAGATGGTGGCGAAGGCTTCGAGATAACCTTCCGGGTGGCCCGATGGAATGCGGGTGACGCGCGCCGCCGCAGCCCCTGCGCCTGCGCCGCCGCGGGTGATCAACTGCTTGGGCTCGCCAAGCTTCGTGAACCAGAGATAGTTCGGGTCGGCCTGCGTCCATTCAAGGCCGGCCTTGTCACCATACACGCGAACTTTCAGCCCGTTTTCGTGACCGACCGCAACCTGGCTGCACCAGAGCAGCCCCTTCGCCGCCTGCTTGCCGTCCTTCGGCTTGAAGCGCAGCATCACATGCGCGTTGTCGTCCAGTCGGCGGCCTTCAACGAAGGTGTGTACATCGGCTGCCAGTTCGTCGACTTCCAGACCGGAAATGAAGCAGCCGAGATTATAGGCGTGGGTGCCGATATCGCCTGTGGAACCGCCTGCACCCGATTGTGCCGGGTCGGTGCGCCAGACCGCCTGTTTGGCACCCGTCTGCTCAATGGGCTCCGCCAGCCAGTCCTGCGGATATTCCATCTGTACCAAACGGATATTGCCGAGGGCACCTGACTCCACCAGCTCGCGCGCATGCCGCACCATGGGGTAGCCGGTATAGTTATGCGTCAGGATGAACAGCGCATCGGCCTTGTCGGCCACCTCTTTCAGCTTCTTCGCGTCTTCCAGATTGGAGGTCAGCGGCTTGTCGCAGATCACATGGATGCCGCGCTCGAGAAAGGCCTTTGCCGCCGGGTAGTGGACGTGGTTCGGGGTGACGATAGCCACCGCCTCGATGCCATCCTCTCGCAGCGCTTCCTTTTCGGCCATTTCCTCGAACGAACCGTAGCAACGCTCGGGGTCGAGCCCCAGTTCGCGGCCGGAAGCGAGGGATTTTTCCGGCGTCGATGACAGGGCCCCGGCCACGAGATCGAAGCGATTGTCGAGCCGGGCAGCCATGCGATGAACGCCGCCGATAAAGGCGCCCGAACCACCGCCCACCATGCCAAGACGAATCCGCTTGTTCGCCGCGTCGGTTGTCTTTCCTTCAATAGCCATAATGTTTCCCCTGCAATGCTTTCAAAGCCCAAGCATACGGCGGTTTGCCGCATCGTCGGTGCCGCTGGATGCGAAGTCGTCAAAGGCCTTTTCCGTGACGCGGATGATATGCGCCTTGACGAATTCCGCCCCTTCGCGGGCGCCGTCTTCAGGATGTTTCAGTGCGCATTCCCACTCAACCACAGCCCAGCCGTCGAAGTCATTGGCAGCCATTTTCGAGAAAACCGCGCCAAAATCCACCTGCCCATCGCCTAGCGAACGGAAGCGGCCGGCGCGCTCCACCCAGCCCTGATAACCGCCGTAGACGCCCTGCCGTCCGGTTGGGTTGAACTCCGCATCCTTGACGTGGAACATCTTGATACGATCTTTGTAGATATCGATATTGTCGAGATAATCCAGGCATTGCAGCACATAATGCGAGGGATCGTAGAGCATGTTGGCGCGGGGATGGTTCTTCACGCGCTCCAGGAACATCTCGAAGGTTATGCCATCATGCAGATCTTCACCCGGGTGGATTTCATAGCAGACATCCACACCCTGCTCATCGGCATAATCGAGGATCGGCGTCCAGCGTTTTGCCAGTTCATCGAAAGCGGTTTCCACCAGCCCTGCCGGGCGCTGCGGCCAAGGATAGATGAAAGGCCAGGCGAGTGCGCCGGAAAATGTTGCATGCGCCTTGATGCCGAGATTCTTCGACGCTTTCAGCGCTAGCTTCACCTGCTCGACCGCCCATTGCTGGCGCGCTTTCGGATTACCGCGCACTTCCGGCGCGGCAAAACCGTCAAATGCCTCATCGTAAGCGGGGTGAACGGCGACGAGTTGCCCTTGCAAGTGGGTGGAAAGCTCCGTGACCTCCACGCCGTTCTGGCGCGCAATACCGGCAAACTCGTCGCAGTAATCTTTTGATTCCGCCGCTTTTTTGAGATCGATCAGCTGGCCTGCCCAGCTTGGCACCTGCACACCGGCATAGCCTTTTTCCGCTGCCCATTTGGTAATGCCGTCCCAGCTGTTGAAGGGCGCTGCATCACCGGCAAACTGACCGAGAAAAAGACCCGGTCCCTTGATCGTTCTCATAAAAATCTCCTCCTGCATCGATACAGTTGCGCGGTAACCCGCTCTTTCTCCAGCGCCAAGCTAACCGCTCGTGATTTTCAAACAAGCCCCAAAAGCGGGGGGCAAGAAAATTTCCGTGTTTCATTCAAAAGACGGGAGGCTCTTAAAGCGCCAACCCACTTGCTCTGTCGAATACATGCACGCGCTCATGATGAACGCTTGCGGCAAAGGGCGTGTTGACCTTCACCAGTTGCTCGCCATCAACCACCGCCGTCACTTGATCCCCTGCCAGTTCGAAGACCACATGGGTCTGCGCTCCCGTCGGCTCCACCAGCACCGTTCTGCCGGTGAGCGAGATGTCTCCGCCGATCGCCGAGCCGATATGTTCAGGACGAAGCCCGATCGTTACCGGCTGGCCGCGCGTGACCTTGCGCGAGGCGCCAATGCGGATTGCGGTTCCATCCTTTAGCCGGGCAGCGGGTTGGTCACCCTCGCCATCGACCACGCCTTCGATGAGGTTCATGGCGGGCGACCCGATGAAGGCGGCGACGAAGAGATTGGCCGGCGTCTTGTAGAGCTCAAGCGGCGTACCCTGCTGCTCGACCCGGCCGTGATTGAGCACCACCACCCGGTCAGCCAGCGTCATCGCCTCGATCTGATCATGGGTGACATAGATGGAGGTGGTGCCGACCTTCTGGTGCAGCGCCTTGATTTCGCTGCGCATCTGCACGCGCAGCTTGGCGTCGAGGTTGGAGAGCGGCTCATCGAACAGGAAGACGGCCGGATTGCGCACCACGGCGCGGCCCATGGCCACGCGCTGGCGCTGGCCGCCGGAAAGCTGCGAGGGCTTGCGGTCCAGCAGCTTGCCGAGATCGAGCATGCGGGCGGCTTCCGCCACGCGCTCCTCAATGACGTTTTTCGGCTGGCCGGCGAGCTTCAGGTTGAAGCCCATGTTTTCGGCCACCGTCATATGCGGATAAAGCGCATAGGACTGGAACACCATGGCGATGTTGCGTTCACGCGGGGTCATGCCGTTCACCACCTTGTCACCGATGAGAATATCGCCATCGGTGATTTCCTCCAGCCCCGCGATCATGCGCAAAAGCGTGGACTTGCCGCAGCCAGAAGGCCCGACCAGCGCGATGAACTCCCCATCGGCAATATCGAGCGATATGCCGTGAATGACATCGAGCGCGGCATAGGACTTGCGGATATCCCTAAGTTCGACGGAAGCCATGTTTTGCTCCTTTCAAGTCACGATTTGACGGCACCGGCCGTCAGGCCCGCGATGATGTGTTTCTGTGCGAGGAAGAAGACGATGACGGTCGGCAGGATCGTCAGCGTGATGAAAGCGAGCACCAGCTGCCATTCCGTGCCGAACTCACCGCGATAGACCATGATGCCGAGCGGCCAGGGATATTTCGATTCCGAATTCAACATGATCAGCGGCAGGATGTAGCTGTTCCAGCTGCCGACGAAAGAGACAATGCCAACGGTCGCCACGATCGGCCGCGAAAGCGGCACGGAAATGTGCCAGAAAAACCGCAGATAGCCGCAACCATCCACAAAGGCCGCCTGAAACAACTCGTCCGGCAGGTTACGGAAATAGTTGCGGAACAACAGAATGCTCATGCCGAGGCCAAAGGCCACCTGGGGCAGCACCACGCCCCAATAGGTATCGAGCAGGCCAAGGTCGCGAATACGAATGAAGAGCGGCAGAATGGCGGTCGCCGCCGGGAACATCAGCCCCAGCAAGAAATAGTTGAGTAGGAAGGACGAGCCGAAAAACTTCACATGCGCGAAAGTGAAGGCCGCCATGGCCGAGACGGTCAGCGTCAGGAACACCGTCAGCAGCGCGATGACGAGCGAATTGAAGATTTGCAGCCAGTAACGTTTACCGAAGAGAATATCGCCGTAATTGGCCCATTGCCACTCGGCCGGAATGCCGAACGGATTGACGCGCAGGTCTCCCAGCGTCTTGAAGCCGCCAAGCGCCGTCGTCAGAAGCGGGATGAGGACGATGGCTGCAATCAGGCTCAGCGAGATATAGAGATAAAGCTTGGTTTGCAGCGGCATGCGGACGGAAGTGGATGTGTCAGTCATGGCGCATGAAAATCCTTTTATAACCGAAGGCGAGCGTCACGCAGATGACGAAGAGAACGACGCCGACAGCACTGCCAAGCCCAACCTGCATGCGCATGACGCCGTAGGTGTAGAGGAAGGTGACCATGGTCTGTGTCGAGTTGGACGGACCACCGCCCGTCAGCGGCATGATCATGTCGAACAGTTGCAGCGAGCCGATGACCGCAAAGAAGACGGAAAGGCGCACCGTGGAGCCGAGCATCGGCAGCGTGACGTAACGGAATTTCTGCCAGCCGGACGCGCCGTCGATTTCGGCCGCTTCCAGCACGTTCTTGTCGACCGATTGAAGGCCGGCGATGAACAGCATCATGTGGAAACCGAAATATTTCCAGACGATGACGCCGAGCACGGCGTAAATCGCCACATCCTTGTCTGCCAGCACGTAGGGATTGGCAAACCCGAAGAAATTGGAGATGGCGGCAAAGAGACCATAATCGCCATCATAAACGAAACGCCAGATCAGGCCCGCAGCAACATCCGCCAGAACATAGGGCAGGAAGAAAACCAGCCGGAAGGCGACGACGCCGGGGATGCGATGCGCCAGCATCATGGCGAGCCAGATGGCCAGCGGGATCTGGATCAGGATCGAAATGAGGATGATGAGGGCGTTATTGATCAGGGCCTGCGAGAATGCGGCATTGCCGAAAAGGACCTGGAAATTCTTCAAGCCGACGAAATCGGTCGGTGTGCCGTAACCGTTCCAGCGATAAAGACTGTACCACGCCGCCTCGCCCATCGGCAGAATGACGAAGAGGGTAAAGAGCAGAAGTGCGGGCGGCAGGAAGACCAGAAGGGTCAATGCCCGGTCATGCGCGACCGAACTTTGCTTGCGCTTAGCCTTTGTCGCACCGCGCGCCGGTATGGACGCAGAAGTCATGGTAATATCCGTCATCTTTATCCGCTTTCATGGAGGCAGATAAGCGGCGCCGCATATTCAGCGGCGCCACCATGGAAATCGTCAGATCAGCGCAGTTCGAATGCGTCCTGAATCTGCTGGGCGCCTTCCTCTGCGGTCATCTGGCCGGAAACGATTTCGACCGAGATATCGTTGACGACACGACCGACGGCAGCGCCGAGCGTCTGGTCGAAGAAGTTCTGGTGCCAGGTGGAGGCGGCAAGCTGCTTGGCGCTATCCGCAAGCAGCGGGTTTTTCACCGCGCCGGCAGCGCCCGTCGCAACCGGCAGGATCATGCCGGCGGTCGCCATTTTCTCTTCGCTTTCCTTGCTGGTCAGGAAGGTGGCGAAATCGATTGCTTCCTTGGAGGCATTCTTGGTGAGCGCCCAGCCGTTCAACCCGCCCAGCGTATCGGTGGCCTTGCCGGCACCGCCTTCGACAACCGGGAAAGCGAAGCGACCGATATTTTCAGGGGCCAGCCCCTTGCCGTCGCCAGCATTCTTGCGCTGGTTCGCTTCGGTATTGTCAAAGCCGAGAATGATGGCTGCCTTGCCATCGCCAAAGACTCCAAGAGCCTGCGGCCAGGTCGCGCCGAGATAGCCGGGCTGGAACGGTTCGAGCTTGCCGAATTCGGCCAGTTGCTCACCGGCCTTGATGATCGTCGGGTCCATGAAGCCTTCGCCTTCACCCTTGCGGGCTGCGTCAAACACGGCCTGGCCGCCATTGCGCATCACGAGATAGCTCCAGTAGAAATGGATCGGCCATTTCTCACCACCGCCGCCGGCGATCGGCACGATGCCCGCATCCTTGATCTTCTTGACCGTGGCGTTGAAATCAGCCCAGGTCTTGATGTCTTCAGCCTTCACACCGGCCTTGGCGAACAGTTCCTTGTTATAAAAGAAGCTGACGAGGCTCACGCGGTAGGGTACGGCCCAGACCTTGCCATCAAAAGAAAGGCCATCAATTGCGGACCCGTTATAGGCCTGACGCAGCTTGCCGCCATCGGCATCGAAAACCTCGGTCAGGTCCTTCAATGCACCGGTCTTGGACTGCTCTTCGAGAACCCCGCCACCCCAGCTGTAGAAGAAGTCAGGCACGTCGTTGGATTGCAGCAGCGTCGGCAACTTTGCCTTGAAGGCCTCGTTTTCGAGGAACTGCAGCTGAACATCGACATCGGGGTGCTTGGCCTCATATTCCTTGGCAATCTCCTCCCAGACAGCCACGGATTTGGGATCCAATTCCACATGCATCCATTTTACGACCGTCGCGGCCGAGGCGCTTGCGGCGCCGAGCATGAGAGCAATGCTTGTCGTTGCGGCAAAGCCTGTCAGCCTGCCGCTCAGGCTTGCGCCTGCGTGCCAAATCGTCATGATGGTGATCCTCCCTGGGGATATCCTCATTTATTCCCCGATGCGGATTAATTCATATCAGGGTTCGCTCATTGTCAAGGCACGATGCCGATTTTTTGCGCTTAGCGCTTGACACACCCCTCCCCCGCGCCGTTATTTAATCCGTATTCCGATATAAATCGGGAGACGACATTGATCGCAGCAGGACCCCATGAAGACCGCAGACCCAGAATTGATGCGCGCGATCAACAGGCTGAGCGTGCTCGACAGTATCCGCCGGCACGGACCCATCTCCCGAGTAGAGATCAGCGAACGCACCCAGCTCTCCACCACGACGGTTTCCGCCATCACCGCCTCGCTGCTGGATGACGGCCTCATTCTGACCCGCCACCTCGGCGACATCAGGACGGAAGGTGGGCGCGGAAGACCGCGCGTGATGCTGGAGCTGAACCCGGATGCTGCCCGCGTCGTGGGGGCAAAGATTGCCGCCAACCGCATGGTGTTCGTTGTTACCGATTTCTGCGGAAATGTCCTTTCTACCCTCGCGTTGCCAATCCGTGTCGATCGCCAGCCGATCGGTGTCATCGCCGATCTTGTCGAGGATGGCGTTCGCCGTTGCGTTGTAGACGCGGGCTTCTCGCTTGAGGATGTGGACATGGTCTGTCTCGGCCTGCCCGGCGTCATCGAGCATCGCACGGGGAAAATCCGCAGCAGCCCTATTCTCCGGGAAGTGAACGTCAATTTCGCCGAGGAAATGACGGCAAGGCTGAATTCGCCGACCATTATCGAAAGCGATGCCCATGCCATCACGCTGGCGCACCACTGGTTCGGCCATGCGCGTGATCTCGAAGACATGGTGTTGATTTCACTGGAACAAACCCTCGGGCTCGGCGTGCTGCATCAAAATCAGCTATTCCGCGGCGCGGGCGGCCTTAGCCACAATCTCGGTGACCTCGTCATAGGCCTTGCCAATGAGGGCACGGTGCGGCTGGCAAGCCAGGCAGGCGAAAACGCCATTTTAGGCTCCCGCCCGGCCGACGGACGTTTCGCCGAGGCGATTCGGCTCGGCCGCGGCATGCAGCATGCCCATGCACTGATTGCGGCGGAAGACCACGATCTCATCACGGCCGCCTTGCGCGCCGGCGCCGCTCTCGGCCTGACTCTTGCCAATATCGTCACGCTGTTTGCGCCGCCACGGGTCATCATTACCGGCTCCAGCCTCGAACTTGGCGAACCTTTCATCGCCAGCATCCGCAACAGCTACAACGCCGCCGTGCCGCCATCTCTGGCCGGTGTGGCGGAGCTGGTTTTCGATGTTGCGAGCGACGAATTGTGGGCGCAGGGGGCTGCGGCCGTTGCGCTTTACGAACTTTACGAATCGCCATGGAACACAACCGGGCCAGCGCTCTAACCCGCAGGGTGAGCACGGGCGCAGGCATTTCTGATTTACGGGAGGATTATATGAACAAGGTCGGTATCGGCATCATCGGCTGCGGCAACATCTCCAGCGCCTATCTCAAGGCCATGGCGTCGTTTCCCATTCTCGACATTCGCGGTCTTGCGGATATGAACGAGGAGGCCGCAAGAGCGCGGGCGGACGAATTTGGCCTCCAGGCGAAAAGCATCGACGCACTTCTCTCCGATCCGTCAGTGGAAATCATCGTCAATCTGACGATCCCCAAGGCGCATGTCGAAGTCGGTCTGCGGGCGCTGGACGCCGGCAAACATGCTTATTCCGAAAAGCCGCTTGGCATCAATTTCGCGGAAGGCAAACGCCTCGCGGATGCGGCAAAGGCCAAGGGCCTGCGCATCGGCTCTGCCCCGGACACCTTCCTCGGCGGCGGCCACCAGACGGCGCGTCGCCTGATCGATGAGGGCGTTTTGGGTCAGCCGGTGGGCGGAACGGCAACCTTCATGTGCCCCGGCCATGAGCGCTGGCACCCCAACCCCGCCTTTTATTATGAGGTCGGCGGCGGTCCGATGCTCGATATGGGCCCGTATTACATCACCGATCTCGTCAATCTGTTCGGCCCGGTGGCCAAGGTGGCAGGTTTTGCCATAGCGCCGCGCAATGAGCGTCTCATCACCAGCGAGCCGAAGAACGGTGAGAAAATCCCCGTTCATGTCGCCACCCACGTCTCCGGCGTTCTCGCCTTCGAGAACGGTGCGGTGGTGCAGATGGGCATGAGCTTCGATGTGGCGGGCCACAAGCATGTACCGCTGGAACTCTACGGCACCGAGGGCACGCTCATCGTGCCTGACCCCAACCATTTCGGCGGCGAGGTGCAATTGCTGAAAAAGGGCGGCCAGTTCGAGACGCAGGCGCTATCATCTCCCTATGCCGACGGCAATTACCGGTCCATCGGTGTGGCGGACATGGCCCATGCGATCCGCGAAAACCGACCGCACCGCGCCAATGGCGATCTTGCCCTGCATGTGCTGGAAGTCATGGAAGCTTTCCAGACCGCATCGGACAGCGGCGCCACCGTTTCCATCACCACCAAGGCGGAGCGCCCTGCCCCGCTCGAAACATCGCTGGTCGACGGCCAGCTTGGCAAATAATCCTGAGGAGGAAATAAATGCGCGAAGCACTCATCGTCTGGGGCGGCTGGAGCGGCCACGAACCGCAGGAATGCGCGACCATCGTCAAGGACATCCTCGAAGAGGATGGCTTCAAGGTCTATGTGGAGCACTCAACGGAAGCTTTTGCAGATCCTTCGGTGCATGATCTCAGCCTTGTTGTGCCTATTGTCACCATGTCGAAGATCGAGAAAGAAGAGATCAAGAACCTGACGGCTGCCGTCGAAAACGGCGTCGGCATTGCCGGTTTCCATGGCGGTGCGGGTGACAGTTTCCGTGAATGCGTGGAATACCAGTTCATGATCGGCGGGCAATGGGTCGCCCATCCCGGCAATATCATCGATTACACCGTCAACATCACCCGCCCCGACGATCCGTTGATGGAGGGGATTTCCGATTTTCCTTACACGTCGGAGCAATATTACATGCATGTCGACCCCTCCAACGAGGTGCTGGCGACGACGACGTTCACCGGTGACCACGCCTGGTGGATCGACGGTGTCGTGATGCCAGTGGTCTGGAAACGCAAATACGGCAAGGGCCGGGTTTTCTATTCGGCACTCGGCCACCAGGCCAAGGAGTTCTCCGTCCCGCAAATGAAAACCATGTTCCGCCGCGGTGCCAACTGGGCGGCCCGCTGAGGCATAGGTGGAGAGGCGGCCGAACAAGGCCGCCTTTTCCTTTCATCGGCCGCGAATAATCTCTTCCGCCGCCATCGCCACGCTGAGAACATGTTCATCCATCCCGTGCAGGCCGGAAAGCAGCAACCCAACCGGCATGCCCGCCTCACCGGTTCCGCAGGGGATCGAGACACCGCAGAGGTCGAAGAAATTGCCGATCTGCGTGTTACGCAGCGTTTTTGCATTCATGGCGAAAAAGGCGTCGTCATCACCGAGAAGCGGTTCCACCTTGGCGGCGACATGCGGCAGCGTCGGAGAAACGAGCAGTTCGTGCCTGCCGATCATACCGGCAAAAGCCGCGGTCATGTGTTGGCGCGCCTCGATGATGGCGATGTAATCAGGCATGGACATATTGCCACCCAGCCGTGTTCGAGCAACCACCCGGGGATCCATGCGCGCGGCATCTGCGCTTTCCAGCCGTGTCTTATGCCAAGCAAAAGCTTCCGCCGTCACCAGCGCCCCCTTTTCCTTGATCAGGGCGAACAGCTCTGAAAAGACCGGGAATGACTGCCGCCGCACGGTAGCACCAGCGCGAACAAGACGGTCTACCGCCTCTTCGAAGGCCGCGGCGACCCCATCCTCGATACCATCGAAAAACACCGTTTCCGGCACCACCAGCGAAAGGCCGGCCAGAGGCGCGCGCTGGACATCAGCCGCGACCTTGCCGCGCATCGCGGCATCGACCCAGACGGCGTCCTGCACGGTGTGCGTCAGCGGGCCGAGCGAATCGAGGCTTTTCGCCAAGGGATAGACGCCCCGCATCGAATAACGGCCGCGACTCGCCTTGTAGCCGACAACGCCGTTGAAAGCAGCGGGGATACGGACCGATCCGCCGGTATCGGTGCCTATTGCCACAGGCACCAGGCCAGCGGCGACACTCACGCCCGCACCGGAAGAGGAACCGCCCGGCAGTCGGTGACCATCCCTCGAGGCTGGATTACGCGGGGTGCCATAATGCGGGTTAATACCGAGACCGGAAAAAGCAAACTCGCTCATATTGGTGCGGCCAATGCAGATCATGCCCGCCTGCTTCAGCGCGGCAACCACATCCGCGTCGCGGGTCGCAGGCGCATCATCTGCAAGAACCGTCGATCCCGCGGTCGTCGCCATGTTTTCAAGATCAAAAAGGTCCTTCCATGCCACTGGAATACCATCGAGCGCGCCGCAGGAACGACCCTCACGGATGCGCTTTGAGGCGGCTTCTGCTTCCGCCATGGCCCGCTCCGCCGTGACCGCGACGAAAATCGACTGATCTTCGTCATTGCGGATCGCACTCAGTGTATCCTCCGCCAACTCGCGCGGATCAAGCTGACCGCTCTGGATCAAAACCGAAAGCTGCGCGATGTTTTTTCTAGTGTGAGCCATGATGTTTTCCCTGACGCGGCATGTTGCGCACAAGATGCCGTTTATCGTCCGCGTGGCAAGTTCAATCGGCGCGATATCAAAGCTTCAAACCTCTGATCCGAAGGAAGCCGGACGCACCGGGAGCTTGGTCGACTTTGCGCTTCAACGCGTTAAAGAGGCACGATTTCTTCAACCTGCAGTGTGCATCACGCGATTTATATATAAGCGACGACTATAAAAAGACGGATTAATTCTTAATCGCCTCTAAACTTTGTTGAATTATTTAGCAGACATCGATGAAACGCATGCCCTATAAAATTCCAAATAACAATTATAACGCGACATCGCGGGGGACTATCGCGAATGGAAGAGACTGCCTATCGCGGGACGGATAGACAGGTTGAATCGGGCCGCACGCTTCGCTCACCGACACAGCCGGAAACAGGCCGGTTTTCGCGGCGGCGTTCGCTTGCCAGCAAGATTATCCTGATTTTTCTGGGCGGCGTGATCTTTTCCTACAGCATCGGCGCACTCGTCGGCTGGTACATGTTCGTGGCCGCCGCCAGCGAGCAATGGCTCAATCAAGCCCGCGTCAACTCACAGATCGCCAGCGCAACGCTTCGCAGCATCTATACCTATGTCAGCGTGACCGCCGACGCGGATGGACAGGTCAATGGCATTTTGACCGACAAACCGATCGGTGATGATGACTCCATTCTCGTTACCGGTTTCAACCCCAGCGATGTTCTGGCGCTTATCGGAGCACAAACCAAAAATGCCGTCTGGCTGTTCCGTTACGACGAAGACGATTCCGGTTTCAGGCAGATCGTAGCAGCCTTTGATAACGCCACCGATGACGACGAAAAGCCGCTTGCGACCGACCCGATCTTTTCCCGTGACGCGGTTGCGGCACGATTTTCTACCGGCTTTGCGACCATTGGCGACTCGAGTCATTATATCGGCCTGCTGCCAATCATCAGCACGGAAACGAAAAAGCCGATCGGCGCCGTCGCCGTCAGCATTGGTGCTTCAGATGCGCTTTACGGCGCGCAGCGCAAGTTGATCTACAACTCTCTTGCCGCGCTCATCGTGGTGCTGACCGTCACCGGCATCGTTGTGACCGTTATCGCACGGCATTTCCTGAAGCCGGTCCCGGCGCTGGTCCAGGCGACGCTGAGAATTGCCCGTGAGGAAACTGATGTCGTTACGCCTTTTCAGAGACGGCGGGATGAGATCGGCGATATGGCACGCGCCGTCGAGACCCTGCGTGAGGCGGTTCTGGAACGCGGACGCCTGCGGCAGATACGTGACATGGCGCAGCAATTGGAGCACATGGCTCATCACGATGCGCTGACCGGCCTGCCAAATCGCGTGCTATTGATGAAGACGCTGGAAAACCGTCTTGACCATCTTTCGGCCTCCGGCCAGCCGTTCAACGTCATGCTGCTCGACCTCGACCGCTTCAAGGCCGTCAACGACACGCTTGGACACGCCGCCGGCGATGCCCTGCTCGTCGCGGTCGCGTCACGAATTTCCGCCGTCCTTGGTGAAAATGACTTGGTAAGCCGTCTCGGCGGCGATGAATTTGCGATCATCCAGACACCGAAAGGCGACTGCGAAAGTGATGCCGCAATGCTCGCGGCCCGGGTGGTTCACGCGGTCTCGCGTAGTTTCAGCCTTGAAGACAGCACGATCAGCATCGATACCAGCATCGGCATTGCCTGCGCCCCCGGTCACGGCACATCCGCCACGCAGCTTCTGCAACATGCCGATCTCGGTCTGTATCGCGCGAAGTCAATGGGTTGCGGCTATTTCGTCTTCTATGAGCCGGGCATGGACATGGCAGCGCAGCACAAGCATGCGCTTGAAATCGACATGAAGTCCGCGCTGGAAAACAGGGAATTCGAGCTGCACTATCAACCCGTGGTCAATCTTGAGAGTGGCCGCATCGTCGCCTACGAGGCATTGGCCCGTTGGCACCACGGCAAGCTCGGACTTATTGCGCCCGACCGTTTCATAGCGCTTGCGGAGGAGAACAACTTCATCAAACCGCTGGGCGAGTGGGTTCTCGCTCAGGCCTGCATGGATGCAATGAGCTGGCCGAAAGATGTCAGGCTTGCCGTCAACCTATCGGCCGTTCAGCTCTATAACGACGATATCGTCCCTATCGTCGATCAGGCACTCGAGGCGTCCGGCTTGCCGGCTGGGCGGCTTGAACTCGAAGTCACTGAAACCGCCATGCTGGAGCGCGACAGCAGCACGCGCGTGCTGAACATGCTGAAAGAGAGAGGCGTTCGTCTGGTACTCGATGACTTTGGTACCGGTTATGCCGGGCTCAGCACATTGACCCATGTGGCCTTCGACAAGATCAAGATCGACAGGGAATTCGTCTCGGGTCTGCCCGACAATCCGATGTGCTCAGCCATCGTCAACACCGTCATCGATATGGCGGAGCAGATCGGTCTCAAAGTCACAGCCGAAGGCGTGGAAAACAGTGAGCAGATCGACGTCCTGAGGCGCGTCGGGTGCGACGAGGCGCAGGGCTACTATTTCGCCGAGCCCGCCCCGCTTGCCCACATTCTGAAAAACCGAGGCACTATCCCTCCAATCGTAAGAAGCGGACCGGATGTTTTTGGTCCGGCGGCGACGGATACCTTTTGCCCAACACAGAAAGCGATTTGAGAAACCGGCCACAGGCCAAAGGACATAAAATGCGTCTGCCAGTATTTTGCCTTTTACTCACATGCTTTATCCCCATCCCGCCCGTCCAGGCCGCCGACGACATCGATACCCTGCAGCGAATTGCCAAAACAGCAAAAATCCGCATCGGGTATCGTGAGGCGGAGCCGCCCTTTTCGTACCTGCTGCCCGACGGCGAGGTCACCGGTTTCTCGACTGATCTCTGTCGGATCATTAGCGAGGACATCAGAAAGAAGCTGAAGCTCGACAAGATCGAGCTGGAGTTCGTCAAGGCGACGCCGGCGACCCGATTTATCCTCGTTCGCAGTGGCCAGATCGATATCGAATGTGCGGCGACGACCAATAACAGCGAACGCCGCAAGATGGTCGATTTCTCCTACCCCAATTTCATGACCGCGACACAGTTTCTCTCCCGCAAGGAGGACAATCTGCAAAGCCTGGACGATCTTGCAGGACGGTCTGTCACATCAGCCTCCGGCACCGTCAATATCGAGCAGCTGAACGCGGTGAACCGGGCGAAGAACCTCAATATCTCGGTCATGCCGACAAAAACGAACGAGGAGGCTTTTGAACTGGTCGTCGCCGGAAAGGCCTCCGCATTTGTAATGGACGGCATATTGCTCGCGGCACTTGCAGCGACATCGCAGAAACCCGAGCTTTATGCGCTGTCGGAGGAAACGCTGAGCGCGCCTGAACCATACGGTCTCGTCTTCCGGCGCAACGATCCGGCCTTCAAGGCGGCAGTCAATGAAAGCCTCAGGCACATCTTCACCGGGCCGGATATTCACGGCCTCTACGAGAAATGGTTCGCGAAACCCATTCCTCCGAACGGCATGAACCTGAACCTGCCGATGGCCGCGTCGTTGAGGCGGGCCTATGAAGATCCAAGCGAATACCGGGATTAAGAGCCCGGAGTGGTTGGCCGCAATGATTTTAACAACAATATTTTGACGGATTATTTTAGCTGGAGATGAGCGATGCTGAGATCGACATTATGGCTTTTGTTATTTTTCTTCAGTCTTCTGCCCGCCCGCGCGGCCAGCGACAATACCCAGCCGCCGACGCTTGAGACGATCGCCAGAACCGGCACCATTAAGCTCGGTTATGCCGACCGCAACCTGCCCTTTTCCTATCTGGGAACGGGGACGGAGCCGATCGGCTACAGCATTGAGCTGTGCCTCAGAGTGGCTGACTCCATCAAAAGAAGGCTGGGTTTGCCGGAATTGAAGGTGGAGTTCGTCAAGCGCACCCCCAGCAATCGCATCACGCTTCTGAACGACGGCACGATGGACATGGAGTGTGTGGCGAGCACGAACACGGAGGAGAGGCGAAAGGCGGTATGGTTTTCCTACAGTCATTTCATTACCGGCACGCGCTACGTGGCGCTGAAATCGAGCGGTCTGAAAACGGTTGCTGACCTTGCCGGGCGAACGGTGGTGGTGACGACAGGAACCATCAATATCAGCCAGCTGAACGTGCTCAATCGTAAGCTCGGCCTCAACATCGCCGTCCTGCAAAATGACAGCACGGAAGGTAGTTTCGATATGGTGACGGAAAATCGCGCCTCGGCTTTCGTAATGGACGATATACTTTTGCGATCCTTCGTCGCTGAAACCGGCAGGCCTGATGATTACGTCATCTCCGACGAATATCTTGCCCCGCCTCAGCCCTATGGCCTGATGCTCCGCCACGGCGACACCGGCTTCAGGGATGCCGTCAACGAGGCGCTGGGACAAATCTATGCCAGCGGCGAAATCGAGACGATTTACGACAAGTGGTTCAACGCGCCGATCGCACCTGATGGGATCAACCTCAAGCGCCCATTGCCCGGGGACCTGAAGGAGTCGTTTAGAAGACCGGTTGATACGACGGCAGAATAAAAACGAAAGCCGCCCGAGAAAGGGCGGCTTTCATCGCAGAATCCTTGTCAGGCGGCACGCAGGTCGGCACCCAGCGGAATTTCGACATCGATCTCGAGAATCGAGAAATGCTCGTCGCGGTCCATCTTCACATGCACGCGGTCACCATCGATCTGCACGTGCTTGGCAATGACCGCGAGAATTTCTTCCCGCAGGATAGCCACAAGATCAGAGCCTGACGATGCGCGCTCGTGGGCGAGCAGCACTTGCAGACGCTCACGCGCGAGCGGCGCCGACTTTTGTTTGCGGAAAAGATTGAAGAGACTCATGCGGCCCTCCTTGCGAAGATCTTGGAGAAGATGCCACGCTTCTCGCCCGGAATGACCACCGGAATATCCTCACCAGAGAGGCGGCGGGCAGCGTCAAAATAGGCCATCGCCGGCGCACACCGGGCATCCGCAAGCGTCACAGGCGCGCCGACGTTGGAAGCACGCAGGACATCCGAGCTCTCGGGAATGATGCCGATCAACGGGATCGACAGGATTTCGAGAACGTCGTCAACCTTCAGCATATCGCCCCGCTCCGCACGGGCCGAGTCATAACGGGTGATGAGAAGGTGCTTTTCCATGCGCTCGCCGCGTTCGGCCTTGAGCGTCTTGGAATCGAGCAGGCCAATGATACGGTCGCTGTCACGCACGGAGGAGACTTCCGGATTTGTGACAACGACAGCGACGTCCGCATGGCGCATGGCAAGCGTTGCACCGCGCTCGATGCCAGCAGGACTGTCGCAGATCACCCAGTCAAAATGCTTCTTCAGCTCGTTGATGACCCATTCCACACCTTCCGGCGTCAAGTTATCCTTGTCGCGCGTCTGCGAGGCGGGCAGGAGGAACAGCGTCTCGAGGCGCTTGTCGCGGATCAGCGCCTGCGTCAGCTTGGCATCGCCCTGGATCACGTTGACGAGATCGTAGACCACGCGGCGTTCGGCACCCATGACAAGATCGAGGTTACGCAGACCGACGTCAAAATCGACGACCACGACCTTCTCTTTGTTTTGCGCCAATGCGGCGCCAAGCGCTGCGGTCGAGGTGGTCTTACCAACCCCGCCCTTGCCGGAAGTAACAACGACTACCTTCCCCATATGGCTCTCTCCTGTTCCTGTTCGTTTCTGTGTTATCAGCCGAGTTTCGCGGCCTTGATCGTATCGTTTTCCAGCCAGAGCTGAACCGGCTGGCCCCGCAGCTTGTCGTCAATGTCCTCGGCCACCTTGTAGACCCCATCGATGGCCAGGAGCTCCGCTTCGAGCTTGCGGCAGAAGATGCGCGCCGAGGTGTTGCCAAGTGAACCGGCCATGGCGCGGCCGCGCAGCGCCCCGTAAATATGCACCGAACCGCCGGCGATGATTTCCGCCCCCGAAGCGACCGAACCGATGACAGTGACGTCGCCCTCAGGAAACATGATCGACTGGCCGGAGCGAACTGGCTCGTTGATGACCAGCGACTGGACGACAGCCCTGACCTCGCCGGACGTGTGCGGCTTTTCTTCCGGCAGTTCGGCAGCGGCCGCGACCGGCTCAACCTCTACATCGGAGGCAGGCTTCCCGCCCTTCAGCGATGGCGGCATGCCGGGCTCGATCATCGACGGGCGAACGCCCTCGATACCCATGATGCCGACATTGCGCTCGCGCAGTGACGCCAGCAGCTCTTTCAGCCCCGCCTTGTCGAGCGCCAGCTCCGACACATCCAGGACCACCGGCCGCGACAGGAAGAAGCCAGCCGAGCGCGCCGCCAGATCATCGAGCCTTTCAAGCCACTGATCGACCGGAGATTCGGGAGAAAGGACGACCGCGAGAAAAGAGCGGCCTTTGATACGGATCGAACGCTGGTCTGTTAGCACTTTGGTCATCTTGGTAAACAAATCGTTGACAATTAGGTACCTCGAATATGGTTAACAAAAGGTTAACGCGGACCCTAAATGGGCGGTAGCGTTAAGAAAATTCCGCCGGGAATTCCTTCGCAGGGAACTTTCGAATTCCTGGTCATCCCTTTGATTACACACCATTCTGATACCCACGAACGCCTATGATGCCCTTTCATCCTTGCAGGAGGCTGACGTAGCGTCATGTTGGGCGTGTTTTGAACCGGGGGTGCGCCCGCAGCGCGCACCAATAGAATCATGGCTGTCCGATTCCGGTACAACACCGCCTACCGTCCCTTGATCCATTCATCGACGTCCTCACCGAAAACCGATTCCGTTCCGTCTCCGGATAAGATAGACACGGACCGCCCCGACAGTTTAACGGAAGAATAAGATGCACTGCAAAGTCCCGCTCCAGAACGAGATATTTTCGCAAGAGTTCGGGGCCTTCCTGTTCGACATGGATGGAACGCTCGTCAATTCGATAGCCGTCGTCGAGAGAGTCTGGCGGGAATGGGCCATCGTAAATGGCATCGAGCCGAATGCTTTCCTGCAGCGTATTCACGGCATGCGCGCCTCGGAGGTGATCCGCCGCGAGGCAGTTCCCGGCCTTGATGTCGATGCTGAGGCGGACATGATATTGCGTGCGGAAATGGACGATGTGAATGGCATCATCCAGATACCGGGTGCTGCAGAATTTCTTGCGACTTTACCGGCAGATAAATGGGCCATCGTGACCTCGGCTGTGCGGGAATTGGCCGAGCGACGGCTTGCTGCGGCCGGCATCACTCCTCCGGCCGTCATGATCTGCGCCGACGACGTGGTCAACGGCAAACCCGATCCGGAAGGATACCGAAAGGCCGCCGACAGGCTGGGTGTTACCCCGGAAATGTGCGTTGTTTTCGAGGATGCGCCCGCAGGCATTGAGGCTGGTGAGCGGATGGGTGCTGCGGTCGTGGTGATTAACGTCACTCACTCTCATCCGATAGAAACCCCTCATCTTTCCATTGCCGGATATGGCGAGGTAACTGTGGTCATCGGTGAGAACGGTAAGCTGAAGCTGACGGGTAGCAGAGACTAATATGGCATTTCTGGATAACAGCAGACTTTTAAATAGCGGCTAATTGACAGCCCGGCATAAATGCGTCCTAATAAAATTGGTAAGACCATCTTACCGCTTGCGCGAACGGGGGGAGACCTTCGCGCTGGGAGGACATCATGTTCGTGGCTCTGGAGCCGCGCCGCCTTTATCGGCTGGTCGCGGAACAAATTCGTTTGCTCATCGAAAGCGGAGAACTGACAGAAGGTCAGCGCCTGCCGGCAGAACGCGACCTTGCGGAACGCTTTGGCGTATCACGCCCCACGGTGCGGGAAGCGCTTATCGTTCTTGAAGTGGAAGGCCACATCCATATCCGCATGGGGTCGGGCGTTTACGTTAGCTCTGCCGGAAGACAGGCCCGGGAAAAAGCGCCGGTGCCCGATGCGCATGGTCCGTTCGAAATCCTGCAGGCGCGCTGCATCATCGAGAGCGCGATTGCGGAGGAAGCCGCACGGCTTGCTACGCCGGACTGTATCGCCAAAATTGACGATATTATTGAACGCATGGCCGGTGCGCTTGATAATTCTCCGCAGGCGCTTAATCTCGACCGGGCCTTCCATACTGCCATCGCCGATATCATCGGCAATTCCGCGCTCAATCGCTTCACCGGCCTGATTTACGACGAGCGCAGCCTTTCCCCTTTTTTCGAAAAGCTTGCCAGCTATTTCGAAGGTCCGCACACCTGGAACCTCGCCGTGCAGGAACACCGGGTGATCCGCGACGCCATTGCAGCAAACGACCCTGCGCGCGCCCGCGAGGCGATGCGGCAGCACCTGACACTGTCGCAGAAGAGATTTTCCGAGAGCTTCGGGGAGGAAGCAATCGGGGAAGACTGACCGTTGCCACCACCGGCGACGGAGAAAACAGCACATCTGGCTTTAATTCGGGAGGAGTTAAGAATGAAAATCAGATTGTCGACTTTGATGGGCGCAACCGCCGCCATCCTGCTATCCGCGCTAACTGCGCAGGCACAGACCACGCTGAAATGGGCCCATGTTTACGAGACCTCCGAACCGTTCCATACGGATTCGGTCTGGGCTGCGGAAGAGATCGCCAAGCGCAGCGATGGTCGCTACAAGATCGATGTCTTCCCGGCCTCGCAGCTTGGCAAGGAAGCCGATATCAACCAGGGCCTCAAAATCGGTACGGTTGACATCATCATCTCCGGTTCGAGCTTCGCGGCGCGTGACTACAAGCCGATCGGCGTGACCTACTTCCCTTATATCTTCCGCGATCCCAGCCATCTGATCGCCTAGACCAAGAGCGATATCTTCAAGCGCCTCGCCAAGGGTTACGAAGACAAGACCGGCAACCACATCACCGCCGTCAGCTATTACGGCACGCGCCACACGACATCCAACAAGCCGATTGCCGCCTGCGCCGACATGGCGGGCTTGAAAATGCGCGTTCCCGACGTTCCGGCCTATCTGGCCATGCCACGGGCCTGCGGCGCCAACACGACGCCGATTGCATTTGCGGAAGTCTATCTGGCACTGCAGAACGGCACCGTCGATGCGCAGGAAAACCCGTTGACCACCATCGAGGCTAAGAAGTTCTTCGAAGTGCAGAAGAACATCGTGCTGACAGGCCACATCGTTGACCACCTCAACACGGTGATCTCAAAGAACCTGTGGTCCAAGCTGTCAGACGAAGACAAGAAAATCTTCACCGAGGTCATGCAGCAGGCCGCCGAGCGGACCACCAAGACCATTGATGAACGCGAAAAAGGACTGGTTGAAGAGTTCAAGAAGCGCGGCCTGACCGTCGCTGAAGTCGACAAGGCCGACTTCGAGAAGAACGTCATCGAAAAAGTGAAGTTCGAAGACTTCGGTTACGACAAGGCCGACTGGGAAGCCATTCGCGCCGTCAAGTGAGCCAAGATCCGGTGCGGCCCGGTTGCCGCACCGCCCTTTCTCTCCAGACGGGATATCTCAATGTCGCAGGAAATCCATACTCAGGTCACGCCTGAGGAGCTCGCCCATTCATTCGTTGAGGCGCCGCCCGAGGTCGATCTCAAGGTCTATTCATTCGAGGACTGGGTCACGCTCGGCCTCTTCTGGCTGATGACAGGCTGCGTGTTCCTTCAGTTCTTCACCCGCTACGTGCTCAACGACAGCTACGCCTGGACGGAAGAAATCGCCGTCAACTGCCTGATCGGCGTCGTCTTCTTAGGTTCGGTCATGTGCGTGCGCATGTCCCGCCACATCCAGGTGGACGTGCTTTATCACTATGTGCCGCCGCAGGTCGCCCGTGCCATGTCGATCCTCGTCGACGTGCTGCGCATTCTCTTCTTCGCCTACACCTCATGGCTGATGTGGCGTTATCTGGAAATCGTTGCCGATGAGGAGATGGTCACCGTTGCGCTGCCGCGCAATATCGTTTTCTACACGGTATTGGCCGCTTTCGTTCTGATGTTCTTCCGATCGGTGCAGGTCTTCGTCGCCAATATGAGGCGCGGTTATTCCGTTCTGGAACGGCCCGAAGAATTCCAGAGCGCGGAGGATTGATCAGATGCTGCTTCTTATCGGTTCATTTCTTCTCCTGATGCTGATCGGCCTTCCCGTCGCCATTTCCATGGCTTCGGCCTCGCTGCTCTACATCATCATCTACGATGTCGCGCCTGATATCATCGCGGCGCAGCGCCTGATCGCGGGTGTGGAAAGCTTCCCGCTTCTCGCCGTGCCCTTCTTCATCCTTGCCGGTAACCTGATGAATACGGCAGGCGTGACAGGACGTATCTATTCCTTCGCCGTCGCCCTCGTCGGCTGGATGAAGGGCGGTCTCGCCCAGGTCAACATTATCGGCTCGGTTATCTTTTCCGGCATGTCAGGCACGGCACTTGCCGATGCGGCCGGCATCGGCACCATCGAAATCAAGGCCATGAAGGACCACGGTTATCCCGTCGAAGCCGCCGTCGGTGTCACCGCCGCCTCCGCAACGCTCGGCCCGATCTTTCCGCCGTCCCTGCCCTTCGTCATCTACGGCATGATGGCCAATGTCTCGATCGGCGCATTGTTCATGGCAGGCATCGTGCCCGGCGTCGTCATGACGCTTTTGATGATGATCACGGTCGCGGCGTTCGCCTATATTAAGGGCTGGGGCTCCGATACGCCGTTCAGTCTCAGAACCATCTTCGGCGCATCGATCGAAGTCTTCGTGGTGATGATGGTGCCGCTCGGCATCTATATCCTCACGGCGCTCGGCCTGTCGCTCAACCTGTCGATCCTGATCGCGCTGGTCATCCTGCTCGCCTGCGACTGGTATTTCGACTTCTCCGCCGTGATGGCGCTGATGACACCCGTGATCCTGATCGGCGGCATGACCATGGGCTGGTTCACGCCGACGGAGGCGGCTGTAGCGGCCGTTCTCTGGTCACTGTTCCTCGGCCTCGTCCGCTATCGGACGATGACCTTCAAGACGCTGGCGAAATCGACCTTCGACACCATCGAAACCACCGCTTCGGTGCTCTTCATCGTCGCGGCTGCCTCGGTTTTCGCATGGCTGCTGACGGTCAGCCAGGCAGCGCAGCTTCTGTCGGCGGCGATCCTGACGATCACCGACAGCAAGTGGATTTTCCTCGTGCTGGTCAATCTGCTGATGCTCTTCGTCGGCTGCTTCCTCGATACGATTGCGGCCATCACCATCCTCGTGCCGATCCTTTTGCCGCTTGTGCTGCAGTTCCATATCGATCCGGTGCATTTTGGCCTCATCATCACCCTCAACCTGATGATTGGTCTGCTGCATCCGCCGCTCGGCATGGTGCTGTTCGTGCTCTCGCGGGTGGCGAAACTCTCCGTCGAACGCACGACCGTCGCAATCCTGCCATGGCTGGTGCCTCTGTTCGTCGCACTGTTGCTGATCACCTTCATTCCGGCAATCACCCTATGGCTGCCGACCGAGATGGGCCTGATCCGCTGACGTCAACATTATTGCCCGCGCGATTTCCCGCGCGGGTTCATCATTCCATATCGAGACATGAGGGCATGGTCATGCATACACGCGTGGCACGTCTATACGGCGAGAAAGACATTCGCGTCGAAACAGAAGATCTTGCTGAGCCGGGCCCCGGCGAGGTGCTGCTCGCCATGGCGGCGGGCGGCATCTGCGGCTCCGATCTTCATTATTATCAGGATGGCGGCTTCGGCCCGGTCCGGGTGCGCGAGCCGATTATCTGCGGGCATGAGGCATCCGGCCATGTGCGGGCGCTGGGGGAAGGCGTCAGCGGGCTCGCCATCGGCCAACTCGTCGCCGTCAATCCCTCGCAGCCCTGCGGCCACTGCCAGTTCTGCCAGAAGGGCCAACCCATCCATTGCCTCGACATGCGCTTCATGGGCAGCGCCATGCGCCTGCCGCATGAGCAGGGCATGTTCCGCGACCGGCTGGTGGTTCCGGCAAAACAATGCGTGACATTCTCAGACGCGACTTCGCCTGCCGAGGCCGCCTGTACCGAGCCGCTCGCCGTCTGCCTGCACGCCGTGGCGCAGGCCGGCGACCTCAGAGGGGCCAAGGTGCTTGTGACCGGGGCGGGACCTATTGGCCTTCTCACCATCGCAGCTGCCCGCCACGCGGGAGCCGGCGTCATCGTCGCCACAGATCTTACCGATGCAGCCTTGCAACGCGCGCCGGCCATGGGTGCTGATCGTTCGATCAACGTTGCGACAGATGCCCATGCCCTTCTGCCGTATCAGGAGAGTAAAGGATACTTCGACGTCATCTTCGACTGCTCGGCGGCAGCTCCTGCGCTTCGCACCGCCTTTGCGTGCGTGCGTCCACGCGGCACTATCGTGCAGGTGGGCGTCACCGGCGACTTAACCATCCCGCTCAACGCATTGGTTGGCAAAGAAATTGTCTGGCGCGGCTCGCAGCGTTTCCACGACGAATTCACCATTGCCGCCGAGCTGATCTCAAGCCGCGGGATCGATGTGCGGCCGATCATTTCCCACAGCTTCCCGCTGGGCGAAGCAAAAGCGGCATTCGAGCAAGCCGGAGACCGCTCCACCGCCTGCAAGGTGCAGCTGACATTTTCCGCAGACTGATATTTGAGGACGAAAGATGAGACATACATGGCGCTGGTTCGGCCCGGTCGACAAGGTCACGGTTCAGGATGCGGCTCAGGCGGGCGCGGAAGGCATCGTCAGTGCGTTACACCACATCGCCACCGGCGATGTCTGGCCGGTGGATGAAATCACCAGGCGGCATGAGGCCATCAAGGCCGGCGGTCTTTATTGGGACGTGGTGGAAAGCGTGCCGGTTTCCGAGGACATCAAGACCCAGACCGGTGACTGGAAAACCCACATCGCCAACTGGCAGGAAACCCTGCGCCGACTCTCGGCCTCGGGCATCCGCACCGTCTGTTACAACTTCATGCCCGTGTTGGACTGGACCCGCACCGACCTGCGCTGGGAAACGAAACACGGCGCGAAGGCGATGCGCTTCGACCTCACCGATTTCGCTGCCTTTGATATACACATTCTCAAGCGCCCGGACGCAACACAGGATTATCCCGACTGGTTGCTGGACGCTGCCGCAAAGCGGTTCACCGAGATGCCCGACGCAAAAATCGTCGCGCTATCGCGCAATATCGGCGCTGGCCTGCCCGGCTCGGCGGATGGCTATACCCTGCCGGAACTCATCGAAAAACTGCGCTCCTATCACGGCATCAATCGCGAAAGGCTGCAGCAGAACCTGATCGACTTTCTTTCCGAGGTGACACCGGTTGCCGAAGCCGTCGGCATCAACATCTGCGCCCATGGCGATGATCCGCCGTGGCCTCTGCTCGGCCTGCCACGTATTCTCTCAACGGAGGCGGATTACGCCCATATGCTGTCGCAGGTCGACAGCCGCGCCAATGGCGTCACGCTTTGCACAGGCTCTCTCGGTGCGCGTGCGGATAACGACCTGCCCTTCATTGCCAACCGATTTGCCCATCGAATCCATTTCGTGCATCTGCGCAATGTGACGCGCGACACAGACACCGTGCCCTGTTCCTTCTTCGAAGACGAACATCTTGAAGGCGGGACGGATATGGTCGCCGTCATCGCCGCCCTCATCACCGAAGAAGCGCGTCGGCGGAAAGAGGGCCGTGAAGACCACACCATCCCGATGCGGCCCGACCATGGACAGGAAATTCTCGATGATCTGACGCGGGGCGCACAACCAGGCTATCCCGCCATAGGCCGGCTAAAGGGGCTGGCGGAATTGAGAGGCATTGAAAGGGCATTATCCCATGGCCGTTTCGGGCTTGGGAAAAACAACGCCGAATTGGGCGCACTATAATGCACGAGTAGCGTCAGCCTGCCGCCGAACGAGCCCGGAAAAACAGATAGGAGAACATTGCCGTTCCACCGGCGATGGCCCCGGCAGCTTTCACGGCGGCGTCGGTCAGATGCGGGTGGCGGGTTGGCGAGAGGTACTGCAAGGCTTCGATGCCGAAGGCGGCAACGATGCCTGCAGCGATCACCAGCAGCCAATGTCGGGGATAGGCAAGCACGAATGCCGCCGCGCAGACGGCAAATGCGCCGGCGCGATCAATACTCACCGTCGTCAGCGTATGGGGCCTCAGCCCGATTGGGCTGACAGTCGCAATCACGATCAGCAGAAGAAGCGACCAGGCGACATATTTGGGAAATCTGTTTGTCATCATGGCGTCACAATAGAGCGCCGACCGAGGAAACGGAAGCGCGTCTTTTTCACGCCCTGCCCAATTAATCACACTTTTTGGTCAGATAGTTCAAAAACCGGCTTTCGCTCAGGCCCCACACGGGCTAAGGCAGAAGGCAACCGGACGCGGATCGCGGCTGATGGCGTTCACGCTGTCGCCTTCCGGTGCGATGTCACGGTGTCGGTGGATTTTCCACACAGGATCAGATTTTCAGGGATGAGCACAATGAGTTTCAAGCCGCACGGCAAACATCTGGTTGCAGGAGAATGGGTCGCAACGGAAGCAAAATTCCGCAGCGAGCCTGCACATGGCGAGGCTTTCGATTTTTCGGTCGGCACGGTCGATCTGGTGAATGCGGCCTGTGAAGCAGCAGAAGATGCCTTCTGGAGCTACGGCTACACCACCCGCGAAGAGCGCGCCGCATTCCTCGACACCATCGCCGATGAAATCGAAGCCCGTGCCGACGCCATCACCGAAATCGGCTCGTCCGAAACCGGCCTGCCTGCCGCCCGTCTGCAAGGCGAGCGCGGCCGCACCGTTGGTCAGCTCCGCCTTTTCGCATCGCATATCCGCAAGGGCGACTATCTCGACCGCCGCCACGACGAAGCGCTACCGGATCGCCAGCCGCTGCCGCGTCCTGATATCCGCCTGATGCAGCGCCCGATCGGCCCCGTTGCCGTCTTCGGTGCATCGAACTTCCCGCTTGCCTTCTCGACGGCCGGCGGTGACACGGCCGCCGCACTCGCAGCCGGTTGCCCTGTCGTCGTCAAGGGCCACTCAGCCCATCCCGGCACCGGTGAAATCGTCGCTGAAGCGGTACTCGCCGCTGTCAAGAAGCACAATCTTCATCCCGGCGTCTTCTCGCTGATCCAGGGCGGCCGCCGCGATGTCGGCTCCGCGCTCGTCCAGCATCCGCGCATCAAGGCGGTCGGTTTCACCGGTTCGCTCGCCGGCGGCCGCGCGCTGTTCGACCTCTGCGCACAGCGCCCCGAGCCGATCCCCTTCTTCGGCGAACTGGGTTCCGTTAACCCGATGTTCCTGCTGCCGGAAGCGGTTGCCGCTCGTGGCGAAGCCATTGCCAAGGGCTGGGCCGGTTCGCTCACCATGGGTGCTGGCCAGTTCTGCACCAACCCCGGCATCGCCGTCATCCTCTCCGAGCAGGCGGATGCCGTTGCTGAAACTGCCCGCGCGGCACTTTCCGAAGTCGGCCCTCAGGTCATGCTGACAGACGGCATCGCCGCTGCCTATCGCGACGGCCGTGATCGCATCGCTGCCGGCAACGGCGTGCGCGACGTTCTGACCACCACCTGCAACCTGCGCAATGCGACGCCTTACCTGTTCCGCGTTTCCGGCAAGGATTGGGTTGCCAACCATGCGCTTTCAGAAGAAGTTTTCGGACCGCTCGGCCTGATCGTGACTGTTGATAGCACCGAAGAAATGCTGGAAGTTGCCAAGAGCTTCGAAGGCCAGCTGACGGCAACCATGCATCTCGATGCCGGCGACGCCGAACTCGGCCGCAAGCTGCTGCCAATCCTGGAGCGCAAGGCAGGCCGCGTTCTCGCCAACGGTTTCCCGACCGGCGTCGAAGTTTCCGAAGCCATGGTTCACGGCGGCCCTTACCCGGCCTCGACGAACTTCGGCGCAACTTCGGTCGGCACCATGTCGATCCGCCGCTTCATGCGCCCGGTTTCCTATCAGAACATTCCTTCGGACGTTCTGCCGGAAGACATTCGCTAATAAAAAAGGGGAGGCGCTCACACGCCTCCCCCGTTCTTCGTCTGCCCCGTAGTCTCAGGCAGACTGCACGGCCTGTATCTTTTCAAGACCGCCAACGATGCCGGCGAAATCCTGCCAGACGCCCTGCGCGCCCCTGCGCCAGTCATCCAGCGCTTCCGGCTGCTGCACCTTGCCGCCCTTGGACAGCGCAAGCGCAACAGACTTCGCTTCATCCTCAACGATCAGCTGATTGAAGTACTTCGCGCCTTCGCTGGAAGCCTCCGACAGCACCTTCTTCTCTTCGTCATCCAACTGGTTCCAGAAGGTCGCGCCATAATAAACGACGCCGGAAGCCCAGATGTGGCCGGTTTCCGTCAGATACGGCACGACCTCGTAAAGCTTGAAGCCGGCATAGGCGGATTTGGTGAGGTCCATGGCGTCGGCCACCCCGGTCGCCAGCGCATTATAGGTCTCTGTGATCGGAATACCGACCGGCGTCGTGCCGAAGGCGCTCCACAGCTTGGTATGCAGCGGGCTCTGGATGACACGGATCTTCTTGCCTTCCAACTGCTCGGGGCGTGTCACCGGCTCCTTTGTCAGCAGGTGGCGTGCGCCGTAATTGATGAAATCGGCGGCGATGAATTGCTGGGCGGCGAGCTTCGTCTTCAGATCAGTGCCGGTCTCACCCGTCACCACCTTGCGCACATGGTCGGCATCGCGGAAGAGGAAGGGCAGATCGAGAATCTGCAGTTCCGGCACCCAACCGGAAAGCGAGGAAACGGTTGAAAGACTGGCCTGAACCGAGCCGAGACGAATGTTTTCCGCCACTTCCTTTTCACCGCCCAGCGCACCGCTTTTCACGATGTTGAAGCGGAAACGGCCGGGCAGCTTCGCTTCCACCAGCTCACTGATCTTGACCCAGATTTTCGTCTCCGGCTTGTCGTCAGCGAAAAGCGAGGCGACGGTGAGGTTGCGGGCCCTGGCATTTGCCGTGCGCACGAAGGCCGGTGCGGCGAGCGTTGCCGCACCGAGAGCGGAGAGTTTGAGGAGATGACGACGATCGATAATGGCCATGAATAAAGCCCCGGATTAGAAGAAAATGGCCCAGACGCACAGAATGGCAAGGGAAACAAGAAGGGAGACAAGATAGGGAACAACAGCCCGGAAAAGTGCTGTCGCCGGAATGCGGGTGACGCCGCTGACCACGAAGATCAGCATGCCGAGCGGTGGTGTCAGGCCGTGGATCATGAGATTGACCACGAGGATGACACCGAAATGGATGGGATCGATACCGGCCGCCACGGCAGCAGGCAGCAGGATCGGCCCGAACAGCAGGATGGCAGCGCCGATATCCAGCACAAGTCCCACCACGAGCAGGATGAGGTTGGAGAGCAGCAGCACCGCGATCTTGCTGCCGCCGAGCAAAGTCACGAAATCCGTGACGAGGCCGGAGACATTGTCTACCGCCAGCAGGAAGGCGAAGGGGCCAGCCGTGCCGATCAGGAGGCCAATCGCCGCCGCCTCACCGGCAGACTGGCGGAAAGTTGCGAAAATGCGGCCCGCGCCCAGCCGATAACCGAAACCGAGAAACAGCGTATAGAGCGCAGCAAGGGCAGCAGCCTCCGTAGTGGTGACGACACCGATACGGATACCGACCACCACGATGACGCCAAGACCGAAAGCCGGTATGGCAGAGATAGCCGAACGCCAGCGCTCAGCGCCTAAGGCACGCGGCAACGTGTCGACGCTGCGCACGCTGAGATGGATTGCCACCGCAAGGCAGATCGCCATCAGCCCACCGGCGAAGAAACCGCCGACCAGCAGCGAGCCGACAGACAGATTGGTGGCTGTTGCGAGGATCAGAAATGCGATGGAGGGTGGAATGACATTGTCCAGCACCGATGTGGCGGCAATGATCGCGCCTGCCTGTGCCGGTGGATAACCGTGTTTTACCAGTTCCGGCTGGAAGGTGGAAGCGCCGAAGGCGGCATTGGCAACCGAAGAGCCGGATGCGCCGGAAAACAGCACGCTGGTCAAAAGCGTCGTCTGCGCCAGCCCCGCACGCCGATGGCCGACCATAGAAGAAGCGAAGCGGACGAGCTGGTTGGCGACACCCGATTCCGTCAACTGGCTTCCGGCGAGCAGGAAGAAGGGAATGGCCAGCAGCAGGAATTTCGACATGCCTGTTACCGTCGACGAAACGATGGCCGGTTCCGGCAAGGTGCTGCCGAAGGCAATAGCTACATAGGCGGCGGTAAGGAAGGCATGGGCGAGCGGTGCGGCCAGAACCAGCCCAACGGCCGCCGTCAGCGCCAGAAACAGGCTCGGCGGCAGGCTGGTATCGACAAACAGTTTCGGCAGGCCGACATAAGAAACGACCGCGATGGCGACGGAGAGCAGAACGGCAAGCGCCTTGCCTTCACTGAGACGCTGAAGCGCGAGATAAACAAAGATCAGCGCGCCGCCTGCACCAAGAAAACCGAAGCGCACCCATTCCGGCAGACCGAGCGTTGGTGATGTGCCGCCCAGCATGGCCGCAATCTCCACCCCGCCGAAAGCAAGGATGAGGGCTGCGACAAAGGAAAAGGCATCGGCCAGAACCTCGGTTGCGGCATGAAAGCGTTCCGGCAGGAAGCGCACGAATACATCCAGCCGCATGGCCAGCGCGCTCTTGAGGCTGAGCGGCGCGCCGACCGCGATCATCGCCACATTCAGCCAGATGCCCAGATCTTCCGCGCCGATGAAGCCGGTATGGAACAGATACCGCAGGGTGACATTGACCAGCACCACCACGAGCAGCGTCGCAAGGATGGCGGCGGCAACCGCGCCCAGCACCTTGTCCAGAACGGCAAGCGCCCGCTCGGCCACCCATTGTGGACCGAAGCGCTGTTGCGCGATTATTGTTGCCGGACCTGCCGTCATGTTGTTCTTCTCCACTCTAGCGCCATGCTCAGGAGGCCTTGGCCGAGAGGTCGCGGTCGAACAGGGTCGACCAGGTGAACTGTTTCGCCGCTGACACTTCCCGCGACACATCGAGGCGTGGCAGAACCTTTTCCCCGAAGCGGAAGGCTTCCTCCAGCAATGGCATGCCGGAAAGGATAAAGGTGTTCACGCCCGCCTTCTTATAGGCCTCCAGCGTGCGGATGACAGTATCGGGCGAGCCGACAATCGCTGTTCCCGGACCCGGACGGACAAGCCCGATGCCAGCCCAAAGATTGGGGGCGATTTCAAGATCGCGCAGGTTCTCCGGCTTCTGCCCGCCGTGCATCGCCGTCATGCGCTGCTGGCCGACGGAATCGGTCTTGCCGACAAAACGCTGGTTGGCGGCAATCGCGCGCTCATCCATGCGCCCGTAAAGGTCGGCAGCGGCGGCCCAAGCCTCTTCATCGGTATCACGCACGATGACATAAAGCCGAATGCCATATTCCAGCTCGCGGCCAAGCTGTTCCGCCCGCGCCTTGACGAGATCGACCTTCGCGCCGATCTGTTCGGGCGTTTCGCCCCATGAGAGATAGGTCTCGACGTGCTTTGCCGCGACATCGATCGCCTTCTCAGAAGAGCCGCCGAACCACAAGGGCGGCGGCTCAATGCCCTGCCCCACCGGCAGCGCGAGTTTAGCACCCTCGGTGTGGAAATGCCGACCCTTGAAATCCACTGTTTCGCCAGCGAAAAGCCGGTGCCAGATTTGCAGATATTCATCCGCCATATCGTAACGCTCGTCATGCGGCATGGTCATGCCGTATGCGCCGAGCATCTTCGCATCGCCGGACACGACGTTGATCAGCAGACGGCCACGCGAAAACTCCTGGAGCGTCGCCGCCATTTTAGCAAGCAGCGTCGGCGCGATCAGGCCCGGATGAATGGCGACCAGCAGTTTAAGCCGCTCTGTATAGGAAAGAAGCGCACCCGCCAGAACCCAGACATCATGCGCGCCGGTGGCAAACAGCGCGCCGGTATAACCCAGCTGATCGTAAGCGAGCGCCAGTTGCTTGTAATAACCGAGGTCGGCCTTGCGGGAGCCTTCCGGCTGCCAGGGATAGGCGCCGTCGGGCGCGCACATGTACCAGAAAACATTCATCTGTCGCCTCCGACGCTGGCTGATTGTGGAACCGGGCTTTGGCCTGTCTGAACCGGCAAAGAGAAATGGCCGTGCCTGTAAAGCGTATCGGCCTCCTCCTGCTGTTCGGCAAGGATATTTTTAGTGGCGGGAACCACGGAAAGATCGCGCGAACGCAGCACCTTCGCCCAGGAGGCCGCATCACCCTCACTGCCAGGCTCAGCGGCAAGCAGCGCCGCCGCCTTGTCGAAATCTGCCATGACGGCGCTGCCGACGCGGTCCAGTTCGGCCGCTATCGCCTGTGCTGTCTCCCGCGTTATATTGTGACGCGCAAGCGTCCAAAACAGCGAGCGGTTGGGAATGGTTGAACCGCAGCGCACCAGAAGGCTGATCTCCTCGTGGGTCAGCGCCTTTTCCAGCCGCGGCGACATCGTCACCCAGGCATCCACGCGGCCTTCAACGAGGTCAAGCAGGCTGTCGCTGTCACCGCTTTCAATCCGGGTCACATCCGAAAGACCAAGACCTGCCCCTTCCAGGCTGCGGGCCAGAAGATAGGTATGAAACGATCCGTCGATCAACGATATGCGCTTTCCCTTGAGATCACCGGCGGAACGAACCGGACTGTCGCGCCGCACGAGGATCGCGCCATTGGCGGGCCTCGGCGCGGAAGCGGCTATATAGACCGCCGAAAGCCCGCGCGCATCGGCTTCTATGGGCGGCGTCGAACCGGTGCCACCGAAATGAATAGCGCCCTTTTCCAGAAGAGCTGCCGTATCGCGGCCTTCACGATAGGCCACGAATTCCGGATCGAATTCTTCAAAGGCGCCGGGCCAAAGCCGGGCGAGCCGCAAATGCAGATTGTTGGGATGGACCCCGATTTTCATGTCGACACCTCATTTCGCGATCAATCTACTTTTTTATAGAGTGTTTTCGAGGAAGGTTTTGGCGATCCTTAGTCCGAAAGCGAAAGAGAAATCTACCAATCCTGTAGAATTTAAAAATTCTGGAGCCACCCTGAGGGTGCCTCCATCAAACCATTGAAATTTATCGCTATACATTTTACGTTTTTATAGTCTGAAACATGGGCCCGCAGTCGTGACGAAACCCGTTTCCAATCTCATCTGCCGCAGTGTGGTGGAAGCGAGCGAGCTTCTGAAGCTTGTCGCCAACGCCAACCGTCTGGCCATCGTCTGTTACCTCATGGAAACGGAGGCCTCAGTTTCGGCGCTGGAATACGAACTCGGTATTCAACAGCCGACACTTTCCCAGCAGCTCGCTGAATTGCGCGACGCCGGGATCATCGAAGGCAAACGGGAAGGCAAGGCGGTGATCTATCGTGTCACCGATCCGCGTATTATCCAGCTGGTTCTGACCTTGCGCAGTCTTTACAAAGACCTTTCCGATGTGACCGGCAAGAAAGGCCGTCGCGACTTGCCGCTGGATGAGGCGATGTTCGACTGACATGATCGACCTTTACACCTGGATCACGCCGAACGGCCTTAAAATCTCGATTGCGCTGGAAGAACTTGGCCTGCCCTATGCCAGCCATGCCATAGACATCGAAAAAGGCGAGCAGTTCTCGGCTGAATACAGTCGCATCAACCCCGGCTCCAAAATCCCTGCAATCATCGATCGCGACAACGGCACCGTTTTAGCAGAGTCCAATGCAATCCTGATCTATCTCGCGGAAAAAGCCGGGCGGCTTCTGCCCGCCTCCAGCGCTGAGCGGCTGATCGTGACCGAATGGCTGATGTGGCAGGCTGCCAACTTCGGCCCGACACTCGGTTACGCCCATTATTTCCTGACTTATCATTCCGGAGAGGGCCCTTTGCTGAAACGCGTTTTGCCGCCGATGTCGAGCGTCTCTACCGGACATTGAACAACCGTTTAACAGACAGGGAATACGTGGCCGGCGATTTTTCCATCGCCGATATCGCCATCTGGCCATGGGTCTCGCGTTTCGCACGCCATAAAATCAACCTCGATGATTTTCCCTCGGTACAGCGATGGTATCGCCGGCTTGGAGAAGGCGAAACTTTCCAGCGTGGTTACCGCGTCCCCTTCGCAACGGCGGGCATACCGGGACTTTAGCAGGCGACGAGATGGCCGGGCGAAACTTCGCGATACTCCCGCGGCTTCACGACATAATCGACGGCGCGAATCGGGCTTTTCAGCTCGTCATTCGTAGCGCCGCGCCTTGTGCTGCGGCGATCCGGATCCGGCACGGGAACAGCAGCCATCAGCTTGCGGGTATAGCCGTGCTGCGGGTTGTCGAAGACAGCCGAACGCGGGCCGATTTCCACGATCTCACCGAGATACATCACCGCCACACGGTGACTGACGCGCTCCACGACTGCCATATCATGGGAAATGAACAGGAAAGCGAGATCAAGGCTCTGCTGCAAGTCCAGCATCAGGTTGATGACCTGTGCCTTGATGGAAACATCCAGCGCCGACACGCTCTCGTCAGCGACGATCACCTTGGGCTGGAGTGCGAGCGCGCGGGCAATGCAGATGCGTTGCCGCTGGCCACCGGAAAACTCATGCGGATAACGCGCCGCCATATCGGGAGAGAGGCCCACCTTGTGCAGCGTGTCGGCCACAACATCCTTTGCTTCACGGGCACTTCCCATGCGATGTTCCAGATAGGGTTCGGCAATCGCCGCACCCACCGTCATACGCGGATTGAGCGAGGCGAAAGGGTCCTGAAAGATCATCTGCACTGTCTTGCGCATGTCACGCATCCCCGCCTTGTCGAGGGTGAGAATATTTTGACCGTTCACAACGACAGAACCGGCATCCGGCTCGATGAGCCGCATGATGGCGCGCCCGGTCGTGGACTTGCCGCAGCCGCTTTCGCCCACCAGTGACAACGTCTCCCCTGCCCTCAGGTCGAAGGACACGTTTTCCACCGCATGTACGCGGCCACTGAGCCGACCCATGAGACCGGAATGAATGTCGAAGCGCTTTGTCAGCCCCTCAACTTTGAGCACCGGCTGTGCTGCGGCATTGACGGTATCAGCCGGACGCGCCGGTTCCTGCGTTTCCCCCGTGGTGGTGTTGACGATGGGGAACCGGAGAGGCCGTTCCTCGCCCGTCATGGAACCGAGAACCGGAACCGCGGACAAGAGTGCACGCGTATAGGGATGTTTGCCGCGATGGAAGATATCCGCGGTAGCGCCGACTTCCACCTGTTCGCCACGATACATAACGACGGTACGGTCGGCGATTTCAGCAACGACGCCCATGTCATGGGTGATGAAAAGGACGGACGTTCCCTCCTCTTCCTGCAAGGTCTTGATGAGGTCGAGGATCTGGCCTTGAATGGTGACGTCGAGCGCCGTCGTCGGCTCATCCGCGATCAGAAGCTTCGGTCTGGACGCAAGCGCCATCGCGATCATCACGCGCTGGCGCATGCCACCGGAAAAGCGATGCGGATATTCATCGAAACGAGATGCTGCCGAGGGGATGCGGACCTTTTCCAAGAGGCGGATCGTCTCGGCCCGCGCCTCGGCTTTTGACATGGGCTGGTGGCACAGAAGAGCCTCGGAAATCTGGTCGCCGATGGTGAAGAGCGGGTTGAGGCTGGTCATCGGCTCCTGGAAGATCATCGCGACTTCGTTGCCACGCACCCGCCGCATGGCATCTTCAGAAAGAGAGAGCAGATTGCGCCTGCCGAGCAGGATTTCGCCCTCGACCCTGCTGCTTTCCCGATCGAGCAGCCGCATGATCGAAAGCGATGTCACGCTTTTGCCTGAACCGCTTTCGCCAACGATCGCAACCGTCTCGCCCGGCCCGACGTCGAAGGAAATATCACGCACAACCGGTTTCCAGCCGCCATCCACGTGGAAGGACGCGGTGAGATTGCGGACGGAAAGCACCGCATCTTCAGCACTCAGGAGTGCCGCATGTGGGATGGTCATGATCGTTCCCTTCTTTCTTCTCGTTTGAACTCAGGCACGGCGTCGCGGCTTGTTTCTTCTCCCCGAGAGGGAGAAGGTGGCCCGAAGGGGCGGATGAGGTGGAAACGTTTGAGATAGACCGCACCCTTGCCCCCTCATCCCGCTGCCGCGGACTTCTCTCCCTCGGGGAGAAGAAAACTGCGGCACCCCTCGTTCCAGTTAGTCCGGCCAGCGCAGCATGCCGTCGAAACGGTGGCGGCTGCGGTCTTCGAACGGTGTGGCGATTACCTCGTTGGAGGCGCGCGCCTTGTCCAGTTCCTCCGCCAGACGCGCAGCCACGATGGTTTCCTGACCGGGATGCAGATTGCACGGGTCGAGATAGAAATAATGATGCTCCACCTCATGGTCACGGGTGATGATGGGAGGGCTGCCCTGCGCCAGCGCCGTCGTCAGATCCCAGGCGGAAATATGCGCTTCCTCGGCGTTGATGATGACACGCAAGCGCTCGAGCGGGTTATTGGTCGGGTCGGGCTCGATCAGCGGCGTCACGCCGGGGCGTCCGTCCAGTGTCTGTTTCCAGAGGTTGAGATAGCCAGTCTCCCGCTCGCGAATGCCGGCATGGTCCCGCTTTTCCCAGGCCTCGAGCGCCGCCATTACGCCATAGATGCTTTCCTTGCCGACCTTCATGCCGCGGCCGATACCCATATTCTGCAGGAAAGCATGGCGAACCGACTCCTTCTTGCCCGCAACGATGCCAGAGGTGGGGCCGCCGAGAAACTTGTGACCGGAATAGAGCACGACATCCGCGCCCGTCGCCAAAAACAGTTTCAGATCATATTCAGACGCTGCATCGACGATCACGGGCACGCCCCTGGCATGGGCGATCTCAACGAACTCCGACAGATGCAGCAGGCCGTAATCAACCACATGATGCGAAACGACGTAGACAGCCGCAGCCGTCTTTTCGGTGATGGCATGTTCCATATGGTAACGATGGGTCGATGTCGCCTGTCCGATCAGCACGACCTTGCCGCCGCCAAGACGGATCGCCTGATCCACTGGCGCGCCGTAGCTAACCACATGCCCCATCTGCACAAGCACTTCATTCTTTTCCGGCGTGATATCGGGCAGTTTCTCAATCGCCAGCAGATTGTTGCCGGTAATGGCGCCCGCCACCGCAAGGCTGATGCCGGAGGAGCAGGAGGCCGTGACGAAGCCCGCCTCGCCGCCCGTCAGTCGCGCTATCACGGCACTTGCCTTGCGCTGCAGATCGTTTATCTCGACGAATTGCGGCAGGATCGCCGCCATCGCCTCGACGGCTTCCGGAACAACGATCGATGCGCCGAGTGAAGTCATCGTACCCGAGACGTTGATGACCGGTCGAAGCCCGATCCTGTTCCTGATATCCTCGGTCATGTCTCTCTCCTGTCTTTGCGATGCGATGGGCATCGACATATATGCCATAATAATGTAATAGCCTCTCAAGAATGATGAGGAGCCAAAATTGGACGCCCATAGACTGGACGAATTGCCTTCAACAAGTCTCCCCGATGCCGCGGAGAGCACGCAGGCGCAGGCAGCCAAGCGCTCGCGCGTCAGCGGCATCGACCGCGCTCTTCAGGTGATTGATTATCTTTACGAAACCGGGTCTCCTGCCGGCGGTTACGCGATTGCCAAGGCAATCAAGGCGCCGCTTTCCACCGTCTACGTAATCATCGACGATCTCGTCGAAAAGAACATGCTTGCTCGCAATGCCGACGGCAACATCTGGCTTGGCTCGCGACTTTACCACTATGGCCTCGCCTATGCCCGCTCTCTGGATTTCATGGGCGTTGCCACGCACGAAATGCACGACCTCTGCCGCCATGCGGGTGAAACGGTGCAGCTTTGCGGCCGCGATGGCGACCATATGCTCGTACTCGCCATGGCGGATGGGCCGAGCCATTTTCAGGTTGCGTCCCGCGTCGGCACCCGTGTTCCCTTGAACTGGACGGCATCCGGCCGTCTGCTGGTCGGTCATCTTCCCGAGGCAGAGCGCCTGGAGCTTTTCCGCCGTTGCGCGCGCTCCTCGCCGACCGGCCGCGCGGAGATCAATCCGGAAACGCTGTCCCAGTCTGCGGCAACCGCATTTCATGACAGACTGTCGATACAGGTCGCCGAATCCGATTACGCCGTGGCCTGCATCGCGTCGCCGATCTGTGACAACCGGGGCGAATGCGTCGCGACCATTTCCATCGTGCTGCCGGAGCAAAAGGTGCTGGCCGACGAGAACCATTATACCGAACAGGTCAGGGTTTCGGCCGAACGGATCGAAAAGCTGATGGGCTGGCGTAACCATTAAATTTTTCAGCCCTTAAGTGCCACGATGGCTTCGATCTCGACAGTGATATTGCCCGGCAGCGACCCAAACCCTACGGCGGAGCGGGCATGCTGCCCGGCATCGCCGAAGACGTCGATAAAGAGGTCGGAACAGCCGTTGATGACGCTCGGGTGATCCCGGAAGTCGCTGACGGCATTGACCATCCCAAGCAGCTTCACCACCTTTTTGACGCGTGACAGATCTCCCAGCGCCGCATGCATGACCGCCAGAAGATTGATGCCGGTGAGGCGGGCGTGATGATAAGCCTCCTCGAGCCCGATATCGGCACCCACTTTTCCCGCGTAAAGATGGCCATCCTCCTCACGAGGCCCCTGCCCCGAGAGATACAACATGTTGCCTTCCACCACATGCGTGACGAAATTGGCAATCGGCGGCGGCGGTGGCGGCAGCGAGATGCCGAGCGCGGCAAGCCTGTCATAGGGCGAAAGACCCTCGGCGCTAAGTGAAGATTGTTTCACGCGAATTCCTCATAATACCGGGACTGCACGTCCCGTCGTGTCGGCGGCGGCAAAGGTGTGATTTGCCGCCAGAACGGATCAGCGCCAGGAGTAACCGTGGCTGTGGCGTACCAGTTTGCGGGCCCTTGGAATGTATCTGCTGGCAGCGATCGCCTCCGCGCCGATGACGGCATAGCGCGGCTCGAACAGACGCTTCAGCCGCGAGACATCACCATTCGAATCCGTTGCTTCCAAATCGGCATCGACGAGGTCGAAAACGGTGAAATCAGCGCGCTGACCGACATCAAGCCGGTTGGACATATCCACGCCGATGACCGAGGCAGGATTTCTGGTGACGGCTTCGACCACCTTCTCAAAAGGCATCTCGACGGAAAGCAGCTTGGACATGGTGGTCGCCAGATCCCAGACCGGGAAATTCATGGAATGGCCATGCAGGTCGGTGGAGATCGAGAAGGGCAACAGCCCGCGGGCAATCGCCGCCTCGGCCACCTTGAAGGAAAAGGATGCACCGCCATGGCCGATGTCCAGCCGAATGCCTTCACCTGCGCAGCGTTCGGCAAGATTAAACAGATCCTCGTCTTCCATGATGCTTGAGCCCGACTTGCCGTTGAAGCAATGGGTCACGACATCGCCGGGTCCAAGAATTTCCAGCACCTCATCGTAGAGTGCGGGCGGCTCGCCCACATGTACCATCATCGGCACTTTCAGGATCTTGGCGATTTTCTTGCCGAGCTTCACCGGCGTGACGCCCCAGGAGCCGGTGATGACGTGACTTGCACGGACCTTCAGCCCCACGATGTGCTCGCTGTTTTCGGCATAACACTCAAGGATACGATCGAGGTCGATATCCTTGATATCGCGCAGTTCCGGCACGCGGTTACAGGCGACGAGGCCGATGGAGCCGAGATTAAGGAAGGCTTTAATGCGTTCCCGTGAGGGCTCGATGATATATTCCCTGAAGCCGTGGAAATTTGCCTCACCGGCTGAACCGGCATCGACCAATGTCGTAACGCCGCGCTCAGCACCACATTCGGAAGGGCGGATCGAGATATCCGTGCCTCCATGCCAGATATGAACGTGCAGATCGACCCAGCCGGGCGAGATGAAGGCGCCCTTTGCGTCGATGCGCTGCGCATCCGCAGGTGCCTGCAAGGAGGCGCCGACAGCAGCGATATTTCCGTCGCCGCCGACGAGGATATCGGTCGAGCCCTGTGGCGCGCCGGTTCCAAAACCGACGGGCTTGACATTGGTAAAAAGAATGGGCGCTTGAAGAGGCATTTTTGCCTGTTCGCCAGACGACATATTACAAATCCCTTCGCAGTCTTGGGTCGAGCATGTCCCGCAACCCGTCGCCGACCATTTGCAGCGAGAGCACGGAAAGAATGATGGCAAAGCCAGGGAAATAGGTCATCCAGTCGGCCTGACCGATATATTGGCGACCGGCGGAGATCATGGTTCCCCATGTTGGAATTTCAGGGCTGACGCCAAGCCCGAGAAACGAGAGGCCAGCCTCGGCCAGCATCGCACTGGCAAACAGAAAGGTGCACTGCACGAGAATCGGCGAGATCAGATTGCGCAGCACATGGCGGGTCATGATGTGAAAGGTTGAAATGCCGAGCGCCTTTGCCGCCTCAACATAGGGCAACTCTCGGATCACGAGTGTCGAGGCGCGCACGATGCGGGCAAGGCGCGGCGAATAGACCACGGCAAGCGCGATGATGACGGTCGTCAGCGACGGGCCGAGTGCGGCCACCAGCGCAATTGCCAGCAGAATATCGGGAAACGCCATCATGGCATCGATTAACCGGGCAATCGGCGTATCCAGCTTTTTGAAGAAGCCGGCAAGCAGGCCGAGCGTAATGCCGATCAGGGCCGATAGCGCGACCACTGCGGCGCCAACGAGAAGTGATAGCCTCCCCGCGTAGATCGTACGGGAAAAGACGTCACGGCCAAACTCGTCGGTGCCGAACCAGTAGAGGTCGCTCGGCGGTTTCAGGCGATTGACAATCGAGAGTTTCGACGGGGAATAGGGCGCGATCATCGGCGCAAAAACCGCGAGCAACACGAAGATCAACAGCACGATCAGGCCAGCGGCGACCGTCTTGCGCTTCAGCAATCGGCGAATGAACAGCCAGGTCGGGTTGCGTGCCGGTGGAACGCTTGAAACAATGTCAGCCATCAGTAACGAACCCTCGGATCGACCAGCAGATAGAGCATGTCGATTGCAAAATTGATGAGCACGTAGAGCCCGGCGATGACGAGAAGCGCACCCTGAATGACCGGATAATCGCGACGCAGCACGGCAGAGACGACGAGGTTACCGACGCCCGGCAGCCCGAAAACCGTTTCCGTCACAACAGCACCTGAAATCAGCACGGCGGCAGTCAGTCCAAGCACTGTGAGGATGGGGATCAAGGCGTTCTTCAATGCATGTTTCATCACCACGCGGCGCTCTTTCACGCCTTTGGCTCTGGCGGTCCGTACATAGTCGTCGCCGAGGACATCCAGCATCGAAGCGCGCGTGAAGCGCAGAATGAGCGCCGAAGAGACGAGCCCAAGCGCGATTGCCGGCAAAGTGAGGTGATACATGCGCTCAAGAAAACTTGCGCCCGGCCCACCATAACCCGACACCGGGAACAGATCGAGCCGCACGGCGAAGAGCTGCATCAGGATGAGCCCGAGCCAGAAGCTTGGAATGCTGGCGGCCAGCATCGCGACGGTCGTTGCGGCCTGATCCACGAAAGAACCGCGCCGGTATGCTGCGTAGATGCCGATCGGAAGCGCGATGACGCTCGCGATGAGCAGCGAAAAGATCGTCAGGAAAAATGTCGGCTCCGCCCGGTCCAACAAGGCCGATCCAACGGGCATGTTGAGAAAGATCGACTGTCCGAGATCCCCCCTTAGCAATTGCCCGATGTAATAGACATATTGCACGCCGAGCGACTGATCGAGACCGAGCCGCGTGCGAAGCTCAGCGATATCCTGCGCGGAGGCATCCGGCCCGAGCATCACGGCAGCCGGGTCGCCGGGCGTGACGCGCAGGATGACGAAAACGATGGTGACGACGAGAAACATCACCACGATCATTCCCGCAAGTCTCTGAAAAATATAACGTATCACGAATAAGGGCTCCGAAGCGCTTGATTGCCGCTATCAGGCGACGGTTGAACCGGGTTGCTTAAAAATCGACTCCTCACTTCCGTCATGCCGGACTTGATCCGTCATCCAGCCACCACACGTAGGCGTGGTGAAAAAGCTTTTTTCGATCAATGACTTGATCGCGCTGGACCCCGGCTCAAGGCCGGGGTGACGGTGTGCGGTGTCGGTCTTATTTCGTGACCGAGGCATTCCAGAAGTAAGGCCAGGGCGCGGCATCGACTCCATCAAGCTTGTTAGACTTCGCCGCCACGGCGTTGAAGTCGCCGATCTTGAGGAGCGGCAGCTCCGCGTAGATCGTCTTCTGCACGTTGGCCCAGAGCGCGATGCGCTTATCCGGATCGACTTCGGCGGTGAAAGCGTCGACTG
>NZ_JBQYSN010000010.1:0-85974 GCF_052686535.1 Agrobacterium sp. DKPNP3
CGCAACATCGCGCTGGCAATCGGTGTGCTGCTCTTCCTCCTCTTTACGCTGCACGCCCTGCCAGCCGCCTCGATCGTGCTGGTGCTCGCAGCAGCATGCCTGGCAACGATGCTGTTTGGCAGGCTCTGCGATAGCAGGATCGGCGGCCATACCGGCGATACGATCGGCGCCTGCCAGCAGATCACGGAGATCGTGACCCTTGTCGCCCTTGCCCTCGCGGCCTGACCGATTGATATAGAGCCCATGGAAACACCCTGCATCCACATCTGCCAACTTGAGCGAACCAACAGCCTCTGCATCGGCTGCGGCCGCACGCTGGAAGAAATCGGCGGCTGGGCAGGCTATAGCGACGAGATTCGCCGCGACATCATGCGGCGGCTGCCGCAAAGACTGAGCAATCTGCCAGAGACCGCCAGGGAGACACAGACCGCATGAACAGGCTGACCATCGTTCTCCTTCTGCTCGCCGTTGGCCTTGGGCTCCTTCTCATCAATCACGATGGTGGCCGAACGCTTGGCATCGACAATGACCGGTTCGCGCATGTTCTCTACCTTCTGCCGATTGCCGGCCTATTGTCAGCGGGCATTCTGGCCGGCAGGCGCGGCAGCCTCGGCACCGTCATCCGACAGCTCGCCGTCTGGCTGGTCATCATACTCGGGCTTGTTTCGGTCTATCTCTACCGCTTCGACCTGCAATCCTTCGGTGACCGGCTGCTCGGCGGTCTGATGCCAGGCCGCGCCGTAGTGGTGACGACACCAGGCGGCGAGCAGGAAATCGTGCTGCACAAATCGATGAGCGGCCATTTCGAGGCGAATGTGAATGTCGAGGGAAAATCGATCCACATGCTGGTCGATACCGGCGCGAGCTCCGTCGTGCTCGCCAATGACGACGCAACCGCTGTCGGCATCGATACGACGGGTCTGCGATATACCGTGCCGGTCATGACGGCAAACGGACGCACGGCCGCCGCTCCTGTGACACTCACGGAAATCGCCATCGGCCCAATCGTCAGGCGCAACATTCCAGCCCTTGTGGCGCAGGACGGTCAATTGGGCCAGAGCCTGCTCGGCATGAGCTTCCTGTCCACGCTCGGTTCGTTGCAGATGCAGACGGATGAATTGCGGTTGCGTGATCGCTAAGCGGCACCCTCCTCCGCCTCAAACCCGGCACATTAGCATCCACAGAATCAAATACCCGGTTTACGCAGCAATCGGGTTGTCCGTTTCGCGCAGGCAAATTGTTGCGAAACGTTGCCCCCTTGATTTTGCCCCGTCTGATAATCTAAGTTGAGATTGTTCTCAGGGCGGGGTGCAATTCCCCACCGGCGGTATCGGGATTTTCCCGGAGCCCGCGAGCGCTTCCGGTCTCCAAAGCCGGGAGGTCAGCAGATCCGGTGAGAGGCCGGAGCCGACGGTATAGTCCGGATGGAAGAGGACAAGGCATAAGACGTTCGCGCGTGCGCGGGCTTCGCATTGCATTGTTCGCCCAAGGGATATTTGGCGCTTTCCGAAGCGCGAAAATGCCGCAAAACGGCATAACCCTTGAAAGGCTTGAAAGAAAATGACCATTGCTAAGATTGAAGACGCAATCGACGCTATTTCCCGTGGCGAGATGGTGATTGTTGTCGATGATGAAGACCGCGAGAATGAGGGCGATATCATTGTCGCTTCAGACAGCATTACCCCGCAACAAGTCGCCTTCATGATGAACCATGCGCGTGGCCTGATCTGCGTCGCCATGCCGGGCGAACGTCTCGATGCACTCGATATTCCCTTGATGGTGTCGCGCAACACGGAATCGCTGAAGACGGCCTTCACCGTTTCGGTGGATTATATTCCCGGCACGACGACAGGTATCTCCGCAGCCGACCGCGCAAAGACCGTGCGAGCGCTCGTTTCGGAAGGCTCGCGCGCGGAAGATTTCGCACGCCCAGGCCACATCTTTCCGCTGCGCGCCAACCCGAAGGGCGTTCTCGGCCGTACCGGCCACACGGAAGCGGCCGTTGATCTTTGCCGTCTCGCCGGCAAATTCCCTTCCGGCACCATTTGCGAAATCGCCAATGACGATGGCACCATGGCCCGCCTGCCGCAGCTTGAAGTCTTTGCCGAACGCCATGGCCTGTTGATCGTGACGATAAAGGACCTCGTGTCCTATCTGGAAGTCGAGGTCTTTGAAGAAGTGGCGCAAAAGCAGGTTGCATAAGCGCGACCCTGCCCATTTTCCCCGATCAAAAAACGCCCGGTAAAACCGGGCGTCATCGTTTCCAGAGATATAGCCCGGATCAGTTGCGCAGCCGGTATCCGGTCTTGAACATCCAGCCCACAATCCCGAGGCATACTGCCAGAAACAGCGTGATCATCGCCAGGCTGATCACCGGGTTGACGTCGGCGATCTCATAAAAGCTCCAGCGGAAACCGCTGATCAGGTAAAGCACGGGGTTGAAGTGGCTGACCGTTTGCCAGAACGGCGGCAACATGTCGATCGAATAGAAGCTGCCGCCGAGAAAGGTCAGCGGCGGAACGACCAGCATGGGAATGAGGTTCAGCTGTTCGAAATTCGACGCCCAGATGCCGATGATGAAGCCGAACAGGCTGAAACTGACCGCCGTCAGCACGAAAAACAGGATCATCATGAACGGATGGGCGATGCTGATATCGACGAAGAACGAGGCTGTGATCAGGATGATCGTGCCGATCATCAGCCCCTTTGTCGCCGCCGCGCCGACATAACCGGCGAGTATTTCCGTCATTGCGACAGGTGCCGAGAGAATTTCATAGATCGTGCCGGTGAACTTCGGGAAATAGATGCCGAAGGAGCCGTTGCCGATACATTGCGTCAGAAGCGTCAGCATGATGAGGCCGGGCGTTATGAACGCGCCATAGGAAACGCCGCCAACCTCCTGAATCCGCGACCCGATCGCGGTTCCGAAGACGATGAAATAGAGGGAGGTCGAAATGACTGGCGACACCACGCTTTGCAACAGCGTGCGGCGCGTACGCGCCATTTCGAACAGATAGATGGACTTGACGGCTTCGAAATTCATTTCTGGCCTCCGACCAGCGAAACAAAAATATCCTCAAGCGAGCTTTGCCGCGTCGAGATATCCTTGAAATGGATGTTGGCAGCGAACAGGGCACCGAGGACATCGGCGATGCGTCCCTGCTCGCCATTGTCCTCGATTTCGTACGTGATCGTTGTGCCATCTCCTGAAAGCATGAGGCCAAACGGCGCGAGGCTCTCCGGCAAGGCATCGATCGGCTGCGAAAGCTCGAGGAAAAGCTGTTTTCGCCCCAGCTTTTTCATCAGCGCCGCCTTTTCCTCCACAAGCAGCAGTTCGCCGCCATTGATGACACCCACACGATCGGCGATTTCTTCCGCCTCCTCAATGTAATGCGTCGTCAAAATGATGGTGACGCCTCTGGCGCGCAGCTCCGAAACGACATTCCACATGTCGCGGCGCAACGCCACGTCAACGCCAGCGGTGGGTTCGTCGAGGAAGAGAACCTTGGGCTCATGGGCAAGCGCCTTGGCAATCAACACCCGTCGCTTCATGCCGCCGGAAAGCTCGCGCAGCATGTTGTCTTTCTTGTTCCAGAGGGACAGGGATTTGAGGATACGCTCGATGAGTTCCGGGTTCTTCTTCTGCCCATGCAGACCGCGCGAGAAGCTGACAGTATTCCACACCGTCTCGAACTGGTCCGTGGTAAGCTCCTGCGGCACGAGGCCGATCAGCGCGCGGGTCTGGCGGAAGTCCTTCACCACATCATGCCCGCCGACCATGACGGAGCCTTCGCCGGGATTGACGAGACCGCAGACAATCGAAATCAGCGTCGTCTTGCCAGCCCCGTTCGGGCCGAGAAGCGCCAGGATTTCACCCTCCCGGATATCCAGACTGACGCCCTTCAGCGCCTGAAAGCCATTGGCGTAGGATTTTGTCAGATTCCGGATGGAGACAATGGCATTCATGGCGAACTCTTTCGAAAAACCGAGCAAGATGAACGCCATATAGGCCGCAGAAGTTGCAAAAGCCAGCCCGATGGGCTGAACACAGCGTTCGGCCCAGGCGAAAAATCAGCCGAAGACGCTATAGAAAAACTGCGCGGCGACAACAACCAGAAACAGCCCGAAGGCGCGCTCCAGCTGCTTCTTGCTGAGCGCATGCGCCAGCCTGGCACCATAGGGCGCAACGAGCAGCGTGATCGGGATCAGCAGGATGACGGCGATCCAGTTGATGAAGCCGGTCGAGAATGGCGGCAGGCCCGCGTCCCCCCATCCCGCCCAGATATAACCGGCAAGACCCGGTAACGAAATCAGCACGCCGACGCCGGATGACGTTGCGACAGCCTGATGGATGCTCCGTCCGTAAAGCGTCATGAAGGTGTTGTTCATCACGCCGCCGCCCACGCCCATCAGGCCGGAGAAGAGGCCGATACCGGTGCCCACCAGAAAGCGCCCCGGGTTGCGCGGCAGGTCGGAGCCGAGATGCCAGCTCGCCCGGTTGAAAATCATACGGAAGGCGAGCAGGAGGGCGATAAACGCAAATATCAGCCGCAGCGCCACGCTGGAGGCATAAGCGGCAACCACGGATGCGAGGATGGTGCCAAGCGGCACGGCGATGATCCAGCCCTTCAGAAGGTCGATATCAACGGCGCCTTTCTGTCGATGGGTCAGAAAAGAACGGATGGACGTCGGAACGATGATGGCGAGCGATGTTCCAAGCGAAAGATGCATGCGCACCGCCTCGGGCACATCCAATAATCCGAAGACATGGTAGAACACCGGCACCAGAACCGCGCCACCACCGATGCCGAACAACCCGGCCAGAAGACCGGCGACAACACCCGCTGCCGCAAGCGCCGCTGCAAACACGATAATCTCAGAAACAGGGGGCATGGAATGGCTCCGGAAGGCCGTTGTCGCAACGGGTGCCACTCTTAGCGCATCAGGAACGGGCAGCAAGCCGCTTCGCCGCCGCGCGGTACGCTGCGCGTGTCTTTCGCCGCTAATCCTCGCGCTCTCGGACGATTGGTCTCACATCCGACGCCTGACGGTTGCGAGCGCCGAGCCGAACGCCTTCGCGAAGCTCTCACGATCGTCGGGATTGAGGAAGGAGCCGATATCGGTTGCCCTGCCCTCACCGGTCACGTGCATCGAAACGATACCGATTTCATCATGTCGCCTGACCCGGAAGCGGGCCCAGAAGGGATTGAAGCGGTGCTCCACCATGCGTCCGGCGGGAGAGAACTTGCGAATGGAGAGGCTGGTCCGCGAGACACTGACTTCCTCGCGCGCCTTTGCGGCCCGGTAGTTCGCGCGAAAAGCCACGTAAAGCAGCAGGAAATCGAACCCGAAGAAGAGGCCGATGGGCCAGGCCCCCGTCGCGAAAAAAAAGCCGCCATAGACAAGGCAGGCGAGCCCGGAAAAGAGGAGCAGCAGGCGAAAACCCCTTCGGCCAAGCGAACGGTGCGGAACGAGTTCCGCCGCGAAAATCGGCTGGTCGTTGAGCGTATCCACGTTGCGTTCCTCTGGGCGGGCTGGATATAGATAGTCCATGACAATCGCCAAGACACGATCCAGCACCCAAACATTGAAAAAGTCAAATCCGTCGCCGCGGCGCAAGCCCGCGCTGGTGAAGACAGCCTATTCGAAGGATGAGCTGACGGAAATCTTCCGCCGCTTCTCCATTCAACGGCCCGAACCGAAGGGCGAACTGGAACACACCAATCCCTTCACCCTGCTGGTCGCCGTTGCGCTCTCCGCCCAGGCGACCGATGTCGGCGTAAACCGTGCCACACGCGCGCTGTTCCAGGTGGCAGACACGCCGGAAAAAATGCTGGCGCTGGGCGAGGAACAACTGATCGGTTACATCAAGACCATCGGCCTTTATCGCAACAAGGCAAAAAACGTCATTGCGCTGTCGCAGATGCTGATCGACAATTTTGGCGGCGACGTGCCGAAAACCCGCGACGAACTGGTGACGCTGCCGGGCGTTGGCCGCAAGACCGCCAACGTGGTCCTGTCCATGGCCTTCGGCATACCCACGCTTGCGGTCGATACCCACGTCTTCCGGATCGCAAACCGGCTCTGTCTTGCGCCGGGCAAAACCCCTGACGAGGTCGAAGACCGGCTCATCCGCATCATCCCCGAGCAGTATCTCTTCCACGCCCATCACTGGCTGATCCTGCATGGGCGCTATTGTTGCAAGGCGCGCAAGCCGGAATGCGAACGCTGCGTAATTGCCGACATCTGCAAATCGCCGGAAAAGACATTTGATATTCCAGCGCCTCTCGTGGAATTACCCGCGCAGCTGTTCGGTGCGGCCAGCGGCGAATAAAGGATCTCGGCGGCTGGCAGCCTTATGCAGATGCACCATCATTGAGGCGGCAAAAAGCGGCGTCAGCAGGTTGAGAAACGGGACAGCGAGAAAAGCAGCGATCACCAGTCCCGCCATGAACACGGTGGCGCGATGCTTCACCCGGAACAGCCGCGCCTCCGCGGGTGAGCGAAACCGCATCGCCGCGAATTCGAAAAATTCCCGGCCGAGCAGATAACCGTTCACCAGAAAAAACGCGATCAGGTTGATGCCCGGTACAAGCAAGAGGAAAAGCGCGATCAGGTTGCCGGCGATCACAACGCCGAAAAACTTGACCGACGACACCACCGCCTCGCCCATTGGCATCGCGGTGCCCGGGGGATCGTTGGGATAGCTCCTTTTCTCCACAACTTCGGCAACGTCATCGAGAAACAGACCGGCAATGACGGCGGTGACCGGCGAGATGAGCAGAGCCAGCGCCAATGCGAGGCCTATGCCTGCAAATATGGCGAAAACGAATGTCAGCCAGCCCGCCCAATCCGGCACGCCGGGTATGAGCGTGTCGATCCACGGAAGGGCGAAGTAGATAAAGATCGAACGGATCGCAAACCACAGGGCCGCAAGCACGAGAAGCGTCAGCCCCAGCACCTTCCAGAACACGGACCGCGTCTCTGCGGCAAAGAGATTTTGGAAGGCAAGCCGCGCCGCATCAAAAATCATCAGAAACTCCTCGATACGCCCACGGTTTGGTATCTCTTTCACATCGGAGATAGGAGGTGACTGCAAACCCTGCAAGACAGTCGTTACAACGACTTTTGCGGATTTAAACCGGCGATGGAATTTCCCTTGAATAAAAGATATCCCTAAAATATAATAAACCATCTATTAAAATTCGCACTGGGGAATTCGACGGAGGAGAAGCCAGGACAAGCAGTCGCTACCCCAAAGCGCGGTTAGCACGCCCGTCTGCGCGCACAAGCATCATCGTTCAATAAAGATACAAGAATGAGGCGTTGGTGGAAAAGCTGCTGTTGAACCTTACGCGCGCGATGAAGGCCGGTACGCCCTCAGAACGTAAGATTGCCAAATATCTGATTGAACATCTCGACGAATTGCCCTTCGAGACGGCGCAGACGCTTGCTGCTAAACTTGGCCTCAGCCCGATGACGGTCGGCCGGTTTCTACGGTCGCTGGGATACCGGCAATTCAGCGATATCCGCGCCGATTTACGCCACGCTGAAGAAGCAGCCATCGCGGACAGGCCCTTCCCGACCGACGCCGGCGACCGTCACGCCAACCCATTTTCACAGCTATTGTCCCAACAGATTCAGGCCATCCAGACGTCCTTCGACATGACGACGCAGTCGATCTGGCATATTGCCATGACTGAAATTGCCGAAGCCACGGATGTTTTTCTCGCAACATCACCCGAAGGTCTGGAGGCCGGGCGGCATTTCTACGGCAGGCTGCTGGAAAGCCGGGGCCACACGCATTACCTCGGCACCGACAGCGCGACCTATGTCGCGCTCTGGGATTTCGACCCCGCCAGGACGCTGCTCGTGATCACGGATTGCGGCGGCAACCTCGCGCCGCTGCAACGCCTGGCGGCAATGGCGCGCAAGAGCGGTTACAGGACATTGCTGATCACCACCCGTTTCTATGAGTGGGGCCCGGAAAGCGTCGATCTCTGTCTTGCCATGCCGCAGACGCAGAATGGCAGTCAGGGCCTGCTGCAACTCGTCTCGCTGCTGGAATTCACGCTCTGCGCGCTTGGCGCCGGTGCCGATGACGCCGGCAGGGCGCGGACAAAAAACGTTGCCGCTCTGAAACGCTCGCTCCGCGGCTGATTGCGATTTGCCGGCAGCCAGGATCGAGCGGCACCCAACCGGCCTACTGTTTCAATAAAAAAATCACAGGCTCTCCAGTTCCTGGCGATGTCGATACATGGCGAGAAAACGCTGGTAGTCCCGCTCGTAAGCGGGAGCGAGCGCAGGATTGCCCGAAATCTCTTCATGGCCCGGATACATGGCGGCGCCGGCATGCGCGAGGCTTTGATGCACGCCGCCGGCTGTCGCAGCCGTCATGGCTGTGCCCAGAAGCACAGCGTCGGCGGTGGCGGGAACGACGATCCGCTTGCCCGTCACGTCGGCATAAAGCTCCATCAACAGCGGGTTTTTCACATGCCCGCCAGTAACATGGAGCGTTTCCACGGCATAGCCGAAACACTGCATGGCATCGAGCACATGGCGGGCCCCAAGCGCAATCGCCACGGCGGTACGCCAGTAGAGGCGGCAAAGGCTGTCGAAAGACGTATCGAGAGTGAGGCCGCTGATCACGCCCACCGCATGCGGGTCAGCATGAGGCGAACGGTTGCCGTGGAAATCCGGCAACACATGCAGACGCTCGGCGAAGGATGCTCCCTCAATCGCGCGCAATTCAGTGACGCGTGCGACGATCCGGGCGTGCAGAGCCGTATCTGGCTCACCACCCGCTGCATGCATGCGCACGATGTGATCGAGCAGCGCCCCCGTCGCCGACTGTCCGCCCTCCACCAGCCAGTGGCCGGGCAGCACCGCCTGCCAGTAGGGTCCCCAGAGACTATGGCCCGGCATCGGCTGCTCGGACATGGCAACGAGACAGCTCGACGTTCCCGCGATCAACGCCACATGTTTCCCGACGTCGTCGGAAAGGCATCCGCCAAGCGCCCCGAGAGCGCCGGCATAGGCATCGATCATGCCCGCCGCCACCTGGCAGCCGGTATCGAGACCGAGTTCCCCGGCAGCCTGGGCCGAGAGCGGACCGATGGATCCGCCGGGCATGACGGTCGTTTCGGGCAGCCCTGCCCGCGCCTTCAAATCTTCCAATCCGGCGATAGCCAGGTAGTCCGCCTGCCAGCCCGGATTTTCCTGCGCCAGAAAATTCCACTTCGCGGTCTGCGTGCAGTTTGATCGCCGCGCTGAGCCGGTGGCCTTCCATGTCAGGAAATCCGCAAGATCAAAGGCGAAAGACATGCGTGCCCAGCTTTCCGGCAGATGGTTCTTCAGCCACATCAGCTTTGGCATCTGCATCTCCGGCGAGACGCTGTTACCGGCAAAATCCAGCACCCGGTGACCTGAACCCGTCAGGCGGTCCGCCTCCTTTATCGCGCGGTGATCGAGCCAGACGATCGTATCGAACCGGTCTTCACCGGTAACGGAAACGGAGACAGGTTCCCCCTCGTGATCGCGAATGACGAGTGAACAGGTGGCGTCAAAGCCGATCGCACCGATGCTCTGCGGCAGAATGCCGGCGTCGGCGAGTGCGGCTTTCACCGCGGTGCAGACTGCATTCCAGATATCACCGGAATCGTGTTCGGCGTGATTTTCACGCGGCCGCTGCATGATGATGGGATGCGTGGCCCGCGCAAGCAGCCGGCCGCTTGCATCAAAAATCCCGGCACGGGCGCTCGCCGTACCGACATCGACAGCGACGAGATTTTGACGCATCAAGATTGCAATTCCATCCCTTGCGCGATGATCCGACGGCGGCAGACGACCTGACTGAAATCAGCCTCTATCACGTTCCATCCGCCTGCCAAGACCGCCCCTCCCCACGTAGCTGTCCACAAGTTGGACCAAATCCGGCATCGCGTCAAACACGGCATCGGCTCCGAGCCCGGCGATCTTTTCGCGGAATGCGGGAAAGCGGGCGTGCGAGCCGCCGGTAAAGGCAAAAACCCCCATGCCGGCAGCCTTTGCGGCGGCTATCCCAGCCGGACTGTCTTCGATGACGATGCAGTGATGAGGATCGGCCTGCATTGCCTGGGCCGCATGTAGGAAGAGATCGGGGGCCGGCTTGCCGTTCTTCACCATGGTGGCGCTGAAGACGTAAGGCTCGAACTTCTCGATGAGCCCTGTCAGCCCGAGGGAATAACGGATTCGCTCGGGCTGACTGGACGATGCAACGCAACGTCTGATCGCGGTGAGGCTGTCCAGTGTTTCGGCAACGCCGTCGATGGGCTGCAACTCGTTCATGAAGCGCTCGAACAATGTCGCGCGCATGTGCTCGAGAAAATCGATGTCCGTCTCGACACCATAGTCTTCGAACAACGTCCTTGTCATGCTTGCGACGCTGCGGCCAAGAAAGCGCTCGTAGGCCTCCTCCTCCCCCATTGTCACACCGAGATGGGAAAGCATATCCAGAAGAACGGAAATGGAGACCGGCTCGCTGTCGACGAGAACGCCGTCACAATCGAAAATCAACAGTGGCTCAGTCTCGCCTTCCATTATCCAGTCACTCTTCAGCCAGCTTGTCATCCAGATAAAGCTTAAGGGTTTTTACCGTGCCCTCTTGCCACAGCGTTTTCAGCGCGTGGGCGAAGCGTTTACGGAAAAGCGCCGATTCGGCAACAGCGCCAAAGATGTCATCAAGCGCGAGGAATGCCATCGGGTCATCCTTGGCCTTGATGGCCGCGGCCTGCAGTCGTTCGGCACTGGCATCGTTGAACACGATCTCCTTACCGCTATCGGACGTGCCGTGAAAATAGCGGCACCACAGTGCCGAAACCAAAGAAAGACCGACAATATCCTCTCCGCGCTGAAGACGATCTGCGGTCGAGGGAAGGATGAATTTCGGCTGGCGGTTGGAACCGTCCTGCGCCAGACGCGGAATGGTGTCGCCAATCTTGGGATTGAGAAAGCGCCGCTCGATCAGCGCGAAATACTCATTGAGGTCCGTATCCGGCACCGGCGGAATGACCGGGATGATCTCTTCCTTTTCGAGCTTCGCCAGAAATGCGCGGGTCAGCGGATGCTCCATCGCTTCATGGACGAAATGAATGTCGAGCAGCGCCGCAGGATAGGCGATTGCCGCATGGCCGCCATTCAGAATGCGGATTTTCATGTGCTCATAGGGCGCGACATCGGACACGAACTGCACGCCCGCCTTCTCGAGAGCCGGGCGGCCAGCCGGGAAGTTGTCCTCCATCACCCATTGCTTGAACTCTTCACAGAAGACCGGCCAGTTGTCGTCGATGTTGAAGTCGTCGCGGGCGATGTTGCGTTCGCGATCACCGGTAGCGGGCGTGATGCGGTCGACCATGGAATTCGGGAAAGCGACGTTCTCACCGATCCAGTTGGCGAAGGCCGGATCGGACAGCGCCGCCAGCCCGACCACAGCATTTTTGGTCACCTTGCCATTGTGGGGGATGTTATCGCAGGACATGACGGTAAAGGGCTGCACACCCTTCTCCCGCCGCGCCTTCAGACCGGCGACGATGAGGCCAAACACGGTTTTCGGCGACGTCGGGTTCCTGCCGTCTTCGGCTATGGCAGGGTGCTGCGGGTTAAAGGAGCCGGAGGCATCGATGAAATAGCCACCTTCGGTAATCGTCATCGAAACGATACGGATCTTCGGATCGGCAAGCGTATCGACGATAGCACCGGTGTCGCCGACCGGCAGAATGTCGATCATCGGCCCGGTTACGCGCGCGCCGGTGCGGTTATTGTCCTGCTCGACAACGGTCGTCAGGAAATCCTGTGCGGCAAGTTTTTCGCGCATGACGGCATCGGACGGCAGGACGCCTGCGCCGATGATGGCGAAGTCATGGTCCGTGCCGGTGTTGAACAGGTCGTCGAGGTAAACCGCCTGATGCGCGCGGTGGAAATTGCCAACGCCGAAATGCACGATGCCGGCAGAAAGATCGTCCCGGCTGTAGGACGGAACCGCCGCCGTCTTCTTTGCTTCGTCAAGCGTTGCGAGTGAAAGTTTGCATGTCATGTCATGATCCTCGAAGGGAAACGGTGGTCTTGCCAATCGCCCTGTCGCGGGCATTCGGACTGTCTGCAAACGGCCGCCACCGAATGGCGAGCCGCTGCGTCGTTAGGGCCAGCCCCGCCTAGATTGCTTTGCCCTTGTCATCGAATCTGTGGATTTTGGTATCGTCGGGCGTGATGAAGACAGTGTCGCCGTGCTTGCAGGCAAATTCGCCGTCCGCGCGGGCGGTAATCGGGCCGATGCCTGGGACATCGATATGCAGAAAAGTGTCGGAGCCGAGATGTTCGGCGACCGTGACCTTGCCCTGCCACAGCCCGCTTTCCTTGGACAGGAGCAGATGTTCCGGCCGCACCCCGGCGGTGGTGGCGCCTTTGCCGCGGGCATAGTCTCCGGTGATGAGATTCATACGCGGCGAGCCGATGAAGCCGGCGACGAAGAGGTTGGCAGGCGAACGGTAAAGCTCCATCGGGGAGCCGACCTGCTCGATGTTGCCACGGTTCAGGACGACGATCTTGTCGGCCATGGTCATGGCCTCCACCTGGTCGTGGGTGACGTAGATCATCGTCGTCTTCAGCGTGTTGTGCAGCTCGGAGATTTCCAGCCGCATGGTGCCGCGCAGCGCCGCATCGAGGTTGGAAAGCGGCTCATCAAACAGGAAGGCAGAAGGTTCACGCACAATGGCGCGGCCAATCGCCACGCGCTGGCGCTGGCCACCCGAGAGCTGCGAAGGCCGGCGTTCGAGATAATCGGTGAGGTTCAGCACGCGGGCCGCATCCTCCACCTTCTTGTCAATGACCGCCTTGTCGAGCTTGGCCATCTTCAGCGGAAAGGCGATGTTGTTTCTCACACTCATATGCGGATAAAGCGCATAGGACTGGAACACCATGGCAAGACCGCGCTCGGCGGGCGCGCGCTCGGTCACATCCTTGCCGTCGATGACGATCTTGCCGCCGGAGACGTCTTCGAGCCCGGCGATCAGGCGCAGAAGCGTGGACTTGCCGCAACCCGACGGGCCGACAAAGACGACGAATTCGCCATCGTGGATATCGAGATCGATCGACGGGATGACTTTTGCCTCACCGAAGACCTTGGACACGTTCTGAAGGGAAATGCTGCCCATGTTTGTCGTTCCTTATTTCACGGCGCCGAAGGTCAGGCCGCGCACGAGTTGCTTCTGCGAGAACCAGCCAATGACGAGAATGGGGGCGATCGCCATCATCGAGGCGGCCGAGAGTTTTGCCCAGAACAGCCCCTGCGGCGAGGAGAAGGAGGCAATGAAGGCCGTCAGCGGCGCTGCATTGGTGGTCGTCAGCCGGATGGTCCAGAAGGATTCGTTCCAGGCAAGAATGACGTTGAGGAGCAGCGTCGAGGCAATGCCGGGCACCGCCATTGGCGTCAGCACATGCACGATCTCGTTCCACAACGACGCGCCATCCATGCGCGCGGCTTCCAGGATTTCGCCCGGGATTTCCCGGAAATAGGTGTAGAGCATCCAGATGACGATCGGCAGGTTGATGAAGGTGAGCATGATGGTGAGCCCGATGCGGGTATCGAGCAGGCCGGCATTGCGGAAGATCAGGTAGATCGGCACCAGCACGGCGACCGCCGGCATCATCTTGGTGGAAAGCATCCACATCAAGATGTCCTTGGTGCGCTTGGTCGGCGAAAACGCCATGGCCCAGGCGGCGGGAATGGCGATGATCAGCGCGATGATCGTCGAGCCGAGCGACAGCACGACCGAGTTCATGAAGGGCTTGAAGTAATCGCGCTGGGTCTGGACCGTCACGTAATTCTCAAGCGTGCCCGAGGGAATGAGGCTGAAGCCGGCGATCGCCTCCGGCTCGGTTTTGATCGAGGTGAGAAAGGCGTAGAGGATCGGAAAGAACAGCAGGAGCGCGACGATCCAAGCAGCGATGGAGAAGCCGATCTTTGCGCGAGTGGTTGTCTTGCGTGCCATGATCGGTCTCCTTAACGGTCGAGGTTCTTGCCGACCGCGCGCATCAGGAAGATGGCGACGATATTGGCGAGGATGACGGCGATGATACCGCCTGCCGAAGCCCCGCCGACGTCATAACCCAGAAGCGCGGTGCGATAGATGAGGAAGGCGAGGTTGGTGGACGCATAACCCGGGCCGCCATTGGTTGTGACGAGGATTTCCGCGTAGACGCCGAGCAGGAAGATCGTCTGGATGAGGATGACGACGGTGATGGCGCGAGAAAGATGCGGCAGCGTCAGATAGATGAAGCGGTTGACGAAGTTGGCGCCATCCATCTCGGCGGCTTCCTTCTGCTCGCCATCGAGTGATTGCAGCGCGGTGAGCAGGATCAGGGTCGCAAAGGGCAGCCATTGCCAGGCGACGATAATGATGATCGAAAACAGCGGGTACTGCGCGAACCAGTCGACCGGCTGAAAACCGAAGAACCGCGAAAGATCGGCGAGCACGCCGTAACCGGGATGCATGATCATGTTCTTCCACACCAGTGCTGCGACCGGCGGCATGACGAAAAACGGCGAGATGATCATGATGCGCACGATGCCCTGGCCGAAAATGTCATTGTCGAGCAGCAGCGCAATCGCAATACCGCCGATGACGGTGATCAGAAGCACGCCGCCGACGATCAGAAGCGTATTCCAGATGGACTGGAAGAAGGCCGGATCGGTGTAGAAATACTGGTAATTGAACAGGCCCGCAAAGCTGACATTGGCCGGGTTCAGAAGATTGTAATTCTGAAACGAGAACCATAGGGTCATCGCCAGGGGCACGATCATCCAGACCAGAAGCAGCAGCACCGAAGGCGCCATCATCAGCCGGGCCAGCCCGCTCGTGTTTCGCGTCGCCATATGCATCCCTCCATCAGTGGCCAAAGGGCCGGGCATTGTTCGCGCTGCCAAAAGGCGGCCAGGGGCAGCGCCCAAGGGTGGGAAAGGGTCGAAAAAGGCGCGCAACACCCTGTTTCAGCGGATGTTGCGCAGCGATTGCCAGACCACATTGTTTTTATTGAAAACGCCGGACCAGGCCGGCCGCCGGACTTGCCGGGGTGTTCGCTGCCCGGCCTCGTACCGGGCAGCGAACGTCGGGAGGATTACTTGATGTAACCGGCGCGGGTCATTTCGCGCGTTGCAGTCGACTGGGCGCTGGCGAGCGCATCATCGACGCTGGACTGACCGGCAACGACCGCCGAGAACAGCTGACCGACCGTGGTGCCGAGCGCCTGGAACTCAGGGATCGCCACGAACTGGCCGCCGGTGTAAGGCACGGGCTTTACAGTCGGCTTGGTGATGTCGGCGGCATCCATGGCGGCAAGCGTTGGCTTGGCGAAGGCGGCCGCCTTTTCATAGTCGGCATTCTTGTATAGCGAGGTGCGGGTGCCCGGAGGCACGTTTGCCCAGCCTTCCTTGGAAGCGACGAGTGCGGTGTAATCCTTGCTGGTTGCCCAGGAAATGAACTTTTCAGCGGCTTCCGCCTTCTGCGAGCTCTTCGGGATCGCCAGGTTCCAGGACCACAGCCAGTTGCCATGGTTCTTCAACTCGCCATGCGTCGGGAAGAGTGCATAACCGACCTTGTCGGCAACGGTGGAATCCTTCGGGTTGGACACGAAGGAGGCTGCCACCGTGGCATCGATCCACATGCCGCACTTGCCCTGCTGGAACAGCGTCAGGTTCTCGTTGAAGCCGTTGGAGGAGGCACCGGACGGGCCGGCATCCTTCATCAGGTCGACGTAGAACTGCAGCGAGCTCTTCCATTCCGGCTGATCGAACTGCGGCTTCCAGTTTTCATCGAACCAGCGACCGCCAAAGGAATTGTTGAGTGCGCTGATGAAGGCCATGTTTTCGCCCCAGCCGGCCTTGCCGCGCAGGCAGATGCCGTTGATGTCGGCCTTGCGATCCGTGATCTTGCGGGCCGCATCGCCGATGAATTCCCAAGTGGGGTTATCGGGCATCTTCAGACCGGCTTTTTCAAACAGGTCCTTGCGATACATGATCATGGCGGATTCGCCATAGAATGGCGCTGCGTAAAGCTTGCCGTCAGCGGAAAGGCCGCCACGGATCGCCGGCAGAATATCATCCACGTCATATTTGTCGCCGAGCTTTTCGAGCGGCAGTAACCAGCCCTGCTTGGCCCAGATCGGAACTTCGTAGTTACCGATGGTCATGATGTCGTATTGGCCGCCATTGGTGGCGATATCGGTCGTCACGCGCTCGCGGAGAACGTTTTCCTCGAGCGTGACCCATTCGACCTTGATGTCAGGGTTCTTGGCGGTGAAGTCGGAGGTCAGACCCTGCATGCGGATCATGTCGCCGTTGTTCACGGTCGCGATGGTCAGCGTTTCAGCGGAAGCAAGGGTCGAAAAGGCGAGTGCCGAGCATGCGCCCAGCAAAATGGTCTTCAATGTCATATCTTCCTCCCAGAAGAAAAATGATGAGCATTCGCTTTGCTCTGGGGCATTTACTCACTTTGGCGTGAGAAAAGTCAAGCGACATCCTGTGCTGCGACGCACATGAAAAAACCAAGCCACTGATTTTGCTTATCTAATTTTTGCTCAATGCGTGAGCAAATATTCAGCTGTCGCTTCGTCGGTGATGAGGCCGTTCAGCAAACCGCCCCTCAGCGCCGCCAGAATCGAAGCGTGTTTGCGGGCTCCCTGCGCCATGCCGATGACGGTGCAGGTGTCTCGTGAAGGAATGGGAACAGAGGCGACACGCTCGTTGACAGGGTGCTCGAAAATGCGACCGTCGGCGTCATACATCCAGCCGCAGATTTCACCCACGGCGCCTCCCGCCATCAGGGCCCTCATCTCGTCGACACCAAGGAAACCATCAACGCAAAGGGGCGCGTTTTCGCCGAGTTCACCGACACCGACGAAGGTGACATTGGCGGCCGCGCCAAGCGCCAGCGTGGAGCGGACCATGGACTGGTCGTGCAAAAGCTCCCGCTCTTCGGCCGACGAGCAGAGCACCGGCAACGGCATCGGAAAATGCCGGGCCTTGATGGCATCCGCCATACTGAAGATGACGTTGTAATAAGCGGCCGATCCATCCGGCCCGATATTGCCGGTCAGCGACACGATGCGATGTTGGGGACATTCCATCGGCGGCAGCTGATCGACGGCGGCCTTCAATGTACGGCCGGTGCCGATGGCGAGCACGATGGGATCGGCATTCTTCAGCCAGCGTTCGATTTCCGCCGCACCCGCCTCGGCAATTCCGACGGTGGACGACACGCCGGCCGGGTCGCTCGGCACCACCTCGATATATTTGAGGCTGAATCGGTCCTTGAGGCGCTCTGCTTTTTCGAGACAGGCGGCGATGGGGTGGTCGAGGCGGACCTTGATCAGCCGCTCGGCAACGGCCAGCGACACCAGCCGCTGTGCGGACTGGCGTGAAATGCCCATGGCGGCAGCAATTTCGTCCTGGGTGCGTCCGGCAACGTAATAAAGCCAGCCGGCGCGGGCCGCATCATCCAGCCGTCCCTGTGCTTCGTTTCGTCTGGCCATGCCGCTGCCCTTCGTGAATTGCCTCTGCGCATTTGCTGGCATTTTTTTGCGGCGGCTGTCAAACGGGCAGCGTGGTTCCGCCTCAGTCACAATGTCTGTAGCCGGACTTTCGCGTGCGCAGGTCGAAGTGAAAGTGGTTCCAGTGGTTCGGGTCGCTGCCGGGGCCGAGGACGGTCGAGAAATACTTGCAGCTGTCCGAGCGAACCGCCTTCAGCAGGGCCTTTTCGCGAAAGGCGAAAAAACTCTTGGTGCGCACATCGATTTCCTTGCCGTTTTTCAGCGTGATGGTGCCGATGTCGATGGCGTTGCCGCGCGCATGTTCAGACCACGGATTGCTGGAGCGCGAGTTCATCTTGCGGCACGAATATCCACCCATCGGCGTGATGCGGCCGACACCGGACAGATAACGGAAGCGCGAGGATGGCACGAGTTCGAACTTGACCCATTTGGCGAAGGCAAGCGTCACCTGACAATTGAGTTTCACAGCCGGGCGGATGGCGACGCCGCTCGCAAGGCCGCTGAGCTCAATCGGATAATCGATGCCGCAGGTCGGGCCATCAGCAATGCGGGCAACGTCACGGAAGGCGACACCGAGGCGACGCAACTCGGCGCGGCAGGCAACCTCGGAGGATGGCATGACACCTGGCGGCATGATGCGGCTGCTTTGCGGTCCGCCGCGCGCCATCGGATCGTTGGGCATGAGCATGGCAACTTCCTCGACCGGCTGGCGCCGGCCGGAGGACCCTGGCGGTGGCGGCGGAATGAGGCGAGACTGGCTCGCTGCCGGCTGCCGACGGGCAGGTGAAATCGCCCCCGGATTGTCCGTGCCGATCCCATCTACAACCGGCTGCGCGGACGCGCCTTGGGCAATATCCGCATCCTGTTCCTCGGCAAGGCCGCGCACCGGTTCGACACCCAGCATGGAATCCATGTTCACGCCACCCTCGCCTTCGGCGATCTGGTTGCTGGCCAATTGCTGCTGTGTATCGGGCTGGTTCTGAATGGCCTGCGGTGCCATGACGGAATGGCCGCTGGCCGCCATGCGCGCCTGATGCTGCGATTCGAGTGTGGAATAACCCTGCGCACCCTGCGGCGATTGCAACAGCGGATCCTGCGATGCATAGGCCTCGGGCATTGGCTGGGAAACCGCGCCGGCGTAGTCGTCTGGTTGTTGGACGCGCGCGGCCTGGTGGACGGCACCGGCGGGCGCACTGTAGCCCTGTTGCCGCGAGGACCTGATGGCGCTGACACGGGTCGTGCCATCAACCTCAGCCGGGGGTACGAGACCCTCCGCCGAGCATGACACCATGACCGTGGAAATCATCAGCAACGTCACAAGACGACGCGGAAGGGAAACATACGCCATACGAGAACCTGTACCTTCAGCGGCCGCAATCGCGGCAATACAGGATAAATTTTAAAGAAATGAGGTAAACGAAACCTTATTGGCGCCGGGAAATAGCGAACCGGGCAGTTCTCAGGTATCCGGAAAGCGAAAAGGCACAACCCGATAACGTCCGTCATTCCGGCCATGCGCCGGAATCCATCCGACTCGCGTCTGCGCGCCGACAAGAATGCTTTCAGCCAGGACGGGGGATGGCCACATACCGGCTAAAGGCCGACATGACGGGCGGAAAAAACTCGGCGAAACAGAGGCCGCTGGAATGCGCGAAATGCCGTGCGAGAATGCCGGAAAGAGGTCTAATATCAAGCCTGAACGAAAAAGGGCGCAGCCAGGCCGCGCCCTCCAACGTCACTCAAACCACCTGAACTCACGCCGCCCGGGCGGTCTCGCGCCGCGCGCCATGTCCCAGTTCAAAACGTGAGAGCAGCGCCCGCAACTGCTGGCTTTCCTCTGCCAATGTCTGGCTGGCCGCAGTGGTTTCTTCCACCATGGCAGCGTTCTGCTGGGTCATCTGGTCCATGTGGTTGACGGACGTGTTGATCTCCTGCAGCCCCGTCGCCTGTTCGCGTGCAGCGGTCGCGATGGAGTTGACGTGGCCTTCCACGCGGTTCACCAGAGCCACAATTTCCTCCAGCGCATCACCGGTCGAGCGCACCAGTGCAACGCCGCCGCCCACTTCTTCCGCCGAGCGGTTGATAAGCGTTTTGATTTCCTTGGCTGCGTTGGCAGAGCGTTGCGCAAGTTCACGCACCTCCTGTGCCACGACCGCAAAACCCCGGCCCGCCTCGCCTGCCCGTGCTGCTTCGACGCCCGCATTCAGCGCAAGCAGGTTTGTCTGAAAGGCAATTTCGTCGATGACCGAGATGATCTGCCCGATGCGTTTCGAGGACTCTTCGATACGGCCCATCGCGTCGACGGCATTGCGCACAATCTCGCCCGATCGACCGGCGCTGGACTTGGTATCCTGCACCATCTGCCGGGCCTCGTTTGCCCGGCCGGAGGCGGTACGGACGGTGGCGGTGATCTCGTCGAGAGCTGCCGCCGTCTCTTCCAGCGCTGCCGCCTGCTGCTCGGTGCGGCGTGAAAGATTGCCGGTCGCGCCGCTGATATCGGACGCGCTGTCATTGACGACGTGGCCGGTTCTCGCAATCGCTTCGATCGCGCCATGCAGGGCGCCGACGGCGCGGTTGAAGTCCAGCCGCAGCTTTTCGTAATCCGTTCCGATATCGGTCAGAGACACGGTCAGGTCACCATCGGCGAGCGCCTCGAGCGCGCTGCCGAGCTGCTCCATGGCATGTGCCTGCCTGTCGGACGCGGAACGCAGCACCAATTCATTGCCGCGCCGCTCTGCCTCCAGCGCCCGCTGCTGGTCTGCCTCGCGCGCTTGCAAGGCGCTGCGCTCATTGACGCTGTCGCGCAACACCAGCAGCGTCTTCGCAATCGCGCCGATTTCATTACGACGGTCGGCGAACTGGATATCCGCCTCGCCATCGCCATCCGCGATCCGCCGCATGCTCTGGCGAATGAGATCGATGGGCCGGGTAACGCTGCGAACCACGAAGGCGGCAATACCGACCACAAGGAGGCCAACCGCGATGCAAAGCCCGCCGTTGAAATAGGCGTCGCGCCAGAACACGGCTTCAAGATCGTCGACATAAACCCCGGTGCCGACAATCCAGCCCCAGGGGGCGAAACCGGCCACATGCGAGAATTTCTCGACCGGGTCCGGCGCGCCGGGCTTCGGCCAGTAATAATCGACAAAGCCCTGGCCGCCCGCTTTGACCGTTTTTACGAACTCAACGAACAGCGCCTTGCCATTCGGATCCTTGTTGCCCGTGAGGTCGGTTCCGTTCATTTCAGGCTTGATCGGATGCATCACCATGGTCGGATGCATGTCATTGATCCAGAAATAACCGCTGCCATTGCCGTAACGCATGGCCGCAATCGTTGTCTTTGCCTGTTGTTGCGCCGCCTCCCGCGTCAGGCTTCCGCCCTGCTCCAACTGGTAATATTGCTTGAGAATGGCAACGGCGGTCTCGTTCATCGCCGCAAGTCCGGCTTTCCGCTCCCGCTCCATCTCGTGGTAGCTTTCAAACAGGCTGAATGTGAGAGCGGCAGCCAGTATCGCCAGAAACAAGGCGACAAGCGCGTAAAGGCGCATGGATATTGTGACGTTTTTCATCTTCCCCCCAAGTCGATGACAGCAATTCGACCAGCCGATGTTAGGGGCAAGAAATTGATTATTATTAAATGCGAATATTATACGTTCGTATTATTCGCCTATGGCTGAAAGCGTCTCGTCGCGGGTCTCGCGGGCAATGTCAGGGAGGGATTTTCGGACTGACCGGCCGCATCTAAAGATAGCGTTAATCGTAGGGGCTTATCCTTGCTGACCAAAATGACGTTCAGGGAGACGCGCGATGGCCCGGCCCAATTTTCGCTACACACATTATGACCTGAAGGAGCTTCGAGCCGGCACGGTCATCGAAGTATCCCTGTCGGCGATCAATAACGTCCGCCTGATGACGGGTGCGAATTTTCAGCGCTTCACCGAGCTGCTCGATTTCAAATATCTCGGCGGCGTGGCGAAAAAATCCCCGATCCGTCTCGCCATCCCAGAGACATTGCACTGGCATCTGATCATCGATGCCGAAGGCCATGGCGCTCTGGCGGAATCCTCGGTCAAGATGCTGCCTGCACAGCCGCAGGCGATGCACCGAAAAGCATCCTGATCGCGGTTTAGAAACAGTCACTTACGGCCATTTGACGAATCATTTTACCAGCGACCTGAATCTCTTTCTCAAGACCGCCCGAGGCACGATTTCCGGCCGGGCGCCGCAAACGCTAGCGCGTCGAGCGCTCGCGGCGCAGCTTCGCCCACCAGTCGAGGCGCTTGCGTATTTCCCTTTCGAATCCACGATCCGGCGGATCATAAAATGTCGTGCGCCCCATCTTCTCGGGGAAGTAATCCTGCCCTGAAAAAGCATCGGGCTCATCATGGTCATAACGGTAGCCGTCACCATAACCCTCACCCTTCATGAGCTTTGTAGGGGCGTTCAGAATATGTTTCGGCGGCACCAATGAGCCGTTTTCTTTCGCTGCGCGCATCGCCGCCTTGAAGGCGGTGTAGACGGCGTTGGATTTCGGCGCGGTTGCGAGATAGACGCACGCCTGGGCGAGCGCCAGCTCCCCTTCCGGAGAGCCCAGATAGTCATAGGCATCCTTGGCCGCATTGCAGATCGAAAGCGCCTGCGGATCGGCAAGACCGATATCCTCGACCGCCATGCGTACCAGCCGGCGTCCGATGTAGAGCGGGTCTTCGCCTGCATCGAACATCCGGGCGAGGTAATAAAGCGCCGCATCCGGGTCAGACCCTCGCACCGACTTATGCAGCGCCGAGATCAGATTATAATGGCCGTCCTGGCTCTTGTCGTAGACCGGCGCACGCCGCTGCACGATGCGTGTCAGCCCTTCCGTATCGAAAATCTCATCCTTGCGCGCCGCGCGCCACACCTCTTCGGCAAGCGTCAGTACGGCGCGGCCGTCGCCGTCGGCCATGCGGATAAGGCTCGCGCGCGCCTCCTCCGTCAGCGGAAGCTGTTTCTCCTCCGCCTGCTCGGCACGCTTCAACAGCTCGCTGAGGCTCTCTTCGTCATGCGAGCGGAAGGTCAGCACACGCGCCCGCGACAGAAGAGCGGCATTGAGCTCAAACGACGGATTTTCGGTGGTGGCGCCGACGAGAATAATGGTACCGTCTTCCATGACGGGCAGAAAACTGTCCTGCTGCGCCCGATTGAAGCGGTGGATTTCGTCGACGAACAGCAGCGTCTGGCGACCGTTCATGCGGCGCGTGCGCGCCGCCTCGAATACCTTCTTGAGATCGGCGACACCGGAGAAGATCGCGGAAATCTGCTCGAAAGCGAGGCCCGCTTCGCCGGAAAGCAGGCGGGCAACCGTGGTCTTGCCAGTGCCGGGCGGTCCCCAGAAAATCATTGAGCCCAGCGATCCACTGTCGATCATCCGGCGCAGAACGCCCTCTTCGCCCGTCAGATGCTCTTGCCCGCTCACCTCCGCCAGCGTTTTCGGCCGCAGACGATCGGCAAGAGGCCGCCGGTTGGCGACCTCCACGGGCACTTGCGGGGCGAAGAGGTCATCGCTCATCGCAGGAACTGCCGGATACGCTGCCCGTCACGCAGGATTTCCACGCGCCAGAAACCGGGATTGTCATCAAGCGCCTTTTCGACGGCGGCGGTCGATCCGATATCCGCGCCGTTAAGCGACAGGATGACGTCCTTGGGCTGGAAGCCGACGCGATAGGCCGGCGACCCACGCTTGACATCGGTAATGACGACGCCCGTTACCTGCGACGGCATGCGCAATTCATCCGCAAGCTTGGGCGAGAGATTGGCAACGGTCGCACCGGCGAAAGGATTGCGCCCCTCGATCAGACGTTCGTCCCTCGGCGCCGTTTCCGGCGCTGTGTCCAGCGCAATCGTCAGCTTCTTTTCCTTGCCCTTCTCCACGACAGTCAGTTCGGCGGATTTACCGATGCCGGCAGTCGTCAGGCGATAACCGAGCGCATCGGGGTGCTCGACCTCGAAGCCATTGACGGCGGTCACCACCTGACCGGGCTCGATGCCCGCCTTTTCTGCCGGACCGCCCTTGGTGACGCTGACGACGAGCGCGCCGCGGGCACGGTGCAAGCCAAGCGCCTCGGCGACATCCGAAGTCACGGGATCGAACGTGGCGCCGATATAGGGCCGCTGGAAGTTCGCATCGCCTCTTTCGGCGGCAGCCACGAACACCCGCACCAGATTGGCAGGAATGGCAAAACCGATGCCGTTCGAGCCACCCCCCTTGGAGAATATCGCCGTATTGATGCCGATCAGCTCACCCGCCATGTTCATCAGCGCACCGCCGGAATTACCGGGGTTGATGGACGCATCTGTCTGAATGAAGAAGCCGAAATCACCCTGCGTCACCTGATTACGCGCAAGGCCGGAAACAATACCGCTCGTAACGGTCTGGCCGACACCGAAAGGGTTACCGATGGCGAGCACCAGATCACCGACTTCGATCCTGTCGGAATTACCGAGCGACAGCACCGGGAACTGCTCCTTGGCGTCAATCTGCAGCACGGCCAGATCGACCCGATCATCCTTCAGCAGCACCTTTGAGGAAAACTCGCGTCCATCGGCCAGAGCCACCTTGATGTCGTCGGCGCCATCGATGACGTGATTGTTTGTCACGATCAGCCCGCCGGCGCTGACAATCACACCCGAACCCAGCGACGACTGCTTTTCTGTGCGGTTCGGCATCTGCTGGCCAAAGAACTGCTCGAAGAAGGGATCGCCGGCAAAGGGCGACAAACGCCGCTGGACGACGCGCTCGGCATAGACGTTGACCACAGCACCCGCCGTGCGCTTCACCAGCGGCGCGAAGGAGAGCTGCATTTCCGTGTGGCTTGCCGGCACGGTTTTCGTGTCCTGCGCGCCCGCGCCACCGGGCAGGAGAACAAGCGCGGCGAGAAAGCCGGTAGACAGATACTTCAACACGCTTCGCATGTGATTCCTCATCGTCATCAGTATGATGGAGTTATAACGCCAAAGCCTGTAAAGCAAAGAGCGGCAAGATGATGGCTATCGTTTCGACGGTATCTTTTAGAAGACCACACTTTCGCAATCCGCGCTTTTTCCTGTGTCTCGGCTCCGGCGGTATGGAACCGGTGAGCGGGCTTTCCGGTTTCCTCCGAACACGAATTTCTCAAAGAGACCCGTCATGGATTTGAAAAAGCCTATCCTCGCCTGCGGCCTGCTCCTCGCCTCCTCTCTTTCCTCACCCGCCGCCGCGGCAAGCTTCGACTGCGCAAAACCCGATCTGGCGGCCGACGAAAAAGCCATCTGCGACAATCGCGCCCTCAACGATCTGGATGTGAAGATGGCCACTACGTTCGATATCCTCACCCAGCTGATGGCCATGGGTGCGCGCGACACGTTGCGTGACGAGCAGAGCAAATGGCTGAAGAAACGACAGGAATGTGCGGCGGATGTGGCGTGCTTGACGAGCGCCTATGACGAGCGAATGAATAAGCTTGGCGAGGCTTTCCAGAGCATCAACCGGCCGCTCTGATACCAGCGATGATCAGACTGCACGGATGATGTCTGTCATCAGCCCGTGTAGCTGGTCCCGGTATCCGGTCCTTGCCGATGGCGCGTCCTCGCGCGAGGTCATGACCACTGAGAGCCTTCTGGACGGAACGATGTAAAGCATCTGGCCGCCATAGCCCCAGGCGTAAAACACCTTCTCTCCGCCCATCTCCTTGATGAACCAGCAATATCCGTAACCATCTCCGTTAAAGACGGAGTTGGTGCGCTGTTGCCAGGACTGGTCGATCCACGCCTGGGAAATCAGCCGCTGCCCCTCCGGGGTGACGCCGCCGCGCCGGTACAGTTCTCCAAAGGCCAGAAGTGAGCGAGCGGTCATCGCCATCTGGTTTCCGCCGAGATAGATGCCCTGCGGATCACGCTCCCAGCCACCGATCGCAAAACCCTCAAGTGGACGAAACCAATCTCGCGCCAAGGCAAGTGTCGAGCGGCCGGAGGCCTTGGTCAAGATCGCCGAGAGCAGATGCGTGGACGCCGTGGAATACAACATGCCACCACCCGGCTCCCCGGCAAAACCGGAGCCGAGCGCCATCCGAACCCAGTTTCGACTTGCCACCCAGCGTCCGTAATTCGGCCCCGACATGCGCTCCAGTCCGGATTGCATGGACAAAAGATTGCCGATTGTGATCCGCTCCAGCCGCGGATCGGGATTCTGCGGAAAATCGCTGCGCAGGATGGTCGCGATCGGCTGGTCCGCGCTCTCGATGATCTTGCGATCGATGGCCATTCCGACCAGCGCCGAAATGATCGATTTTGACGCCGATTTGATATTGGTGGAGCCGTTAAGACCCGCGCCATGATAAGCGCTGCTTGCAACCTCCTCGCCGTCGATGCTGATGATGACTGCCTTGAGACTGGAAAGCGCGTCCGCATTCCGTAGCAACGGTTCGAAACGAGCCGCACCACCGGCAGTCTGCGCGCGGGCAATGGAGGCAAAAGGTAGCGACACCATGAAGGCGAGTGCGGTTCGTCTTTTCATGGTGATGAAGGTAGTCATCGCTGCGTTCTGGAAAAGGGTCGCTGGCCGAACATCACTCCAATGTGACTACGAGATAGGAAAAAGCTGCAAGTCGTTTCGTATTAATGATGGAAAAACAGAACGTTGAAGGCCGTCGAAGAATCACCCTGTGAGGCAATTCAATCTGTTTATGAGCTGGGCTTCGCACTCAATTCAGACAATAAAAAGCTGCACCACAGCGCGGCAGATCGCACATCACTCTCCACGTCATCCTCGGGCCTGTCCTGAGGATCTATCCACGTCGCGTAGTATTGGTCGGCTGCAGATGCTCGGGACAAGCCCGAGCATGAGGGAAGAGAGCTTTTCGGTTCCGATCAGCAAGCTCCAGCCATCGCGCAAGGCGGCGGTGAGTACTGCGCCCCCTTGCCGACAGGATTACTCCGGCAAAATCCGCACTGCACCCTTATCCGCGCTCGATGCAAAGGCCGCGTAGGCCTTCAGCGCTGTGGTGACATTGCGCTTGCGCGGTGCTTCCGGCTTCCAGCCCTTTTCTTCCTGCTCGGCCCGGCGCGCGGCCAGTTCCGCGTCGGAAACCTTCAGGTTGATCGTGCGGTTCGGAATGTCGATCTCGATCAGGTCACCCTGGCGCACCAGGCCAATGGCGCCGCCCTGTGCCGCTTCCGGCGAGGCATGACCGATGGAAAGGCCTGACGTGCCACCGGAGAAGCGACCATCGGTGATGAGCGCGCAGGCTTTGCCAAGGCCCTTGGATTTCAGGTAGCTGGTTGGATAAAGCATTTCCTGCATACCCGGCCCGCCCTTCGGACCTTCATAACGGATGACGACCACGTCGCCCGCCTTGACCTCGTTGCCGAGAATGCCCTTCACGGCCGCGTCCTGGCTTTCGTAAACGACCGCCGGGCCGTTGAATTTCAGTATGGATTCATCAACACCTGCCGTCTTTACGATGCAGCCGTCGAGCGCGATGTTGCCGTAAAGCACGGCAAGGCCGCCATCCTTGGAGAAAGGCTTCTCGACCGAACGGATGACGCCGTTGTCGCTGTCGGTATCCAGATCGTCCCAGCGCGAAGACTGGCTGAAGGCGACCTGCGTCGGCACGCCGCCGGGGGCCGCCTTGAAGAATTCGCGAACCGTCTCGCTGTTGGTGCGCGTGATGTCCCAACGGTCGATGGCGTCGCCGAGCGTCGCCTCATGTACCGTATAGGTATCGCGGTTGATGAGACCGCCGCGCTCCAGCTCGCCGAGAATGCGCATGATACCGCCGGCGCGGTGAACGTCTTCCATGTGAACGTCCTGCTTGGCGGGCGCGACCTTGGAAAGGCAGGGCACCTTACGAGACAGCCGGTCGATGTCTTCCATGGTGAAATCCACCCCGCCCTCGTGCGCGGCGGCGAGGATATGCAGCACCGTGTTGGTGGAGCCGCCCATGGCGATATCCAGCGACATGGCGTTTTCAAACGCCGCCTTGTTGGCGATGGTGCGTGGCAGAACGGTTTCGTCTTCCTGCTCGTAATAACGGCGCGCCAGATCGACGATCAAATGACCGGCCTCAACGAACAGGCGTTTGCGATCCGAATGGGTCGCGAGCGTCGAGCCGTTGCCGGGCAGAGACAGGCCCAGCGCCTCGGTCAGACAGTTCATCGAATTGGCGGTGAACATGCCGGAACAGGAACCGCAGGTCGGGCAGGCAGAACGCTCGATGACCTTGACGTCCTCATCGGAGATCTTGTCGTCGGCAGCAGCCACCATGGCGTCGACCAGATCGAGAGCGACCGTCTTGCCGTGCAGAACCACCTTACCCGCTTCCATCGGACCGCCAGACACGAAGACGGCGGGAATGTTGAGGCGCATGGCAGCATTCAGCATGCCGGGGGTGATCTTGTCGCAGTTGGAAATGCACACCATCGCATCGGCGCAATGGGCGTTGACCATGTACTCGACCGAGTCCGCAATGATCTCGCGCGACGGCAGGGAATAGAGCATGCCGTCGTGACCCATGGCGATGCCGTCATCGACCGCGATGGTGTTGAATTCCTTGGCCACACCGCCAGCCGCTTCGATTTCGCGGGCAACGAGCTGGCCAAGATCCTTCAGATGCACGTGGCCGGGTACGAACTGCGTGAAGGAATTGACGACAGCAATGATCGGCTTGCCGAAATCGCTGTCCTTCATGCCGGTGGCGCGCCAAAGGCCGCGCGCGCCCGCCATGTTTCGGCCGTGGGTTGTCGTTCTGGAGCGATAGGCTGGCATGGTGTTTTCCTCGATCTCTGGCCGGAGCGCGTTCCGCGATAGCGGCAAGATGGCTCCTTCCCTATTTTGCGGTGTTTCTAGCGCAAACCGCGAGCGCTGTCACTGTCACCTTCGGTCAAAACAGTACGGTCCGGTACGGTACGCCCCCGAATTTGACCTGCCTATGAAGGACCGGGCATCACAAATGCGCGATTGCGAGCCGCCGGCCCTATTTTTCATCGCGACGCTGAAACATATCTGTGCAGCGACCGTATTGGCTATCATAATCGATTTATCGCCGATGCACCCGGCTTTTGTGGAGGTTACCATGCCCGCCTATCGTCCGCCTCATATTGCGTCTTCAGAAATCACGCCGAAGTCCTTCTATCTCTCCCGACGCAATTTCCTCGGAACGGCGGCAGGGCTCGCAGCCATTGGCCTGGCGGGACGCGAGGCCGTCGCCGCACCGCTTTCGGCAAAGGCTAGTGCTTATAAGCTGGATGAAAAGCTCACGCCGCTCGACGCCGTCAGCAGCTACAACAACTTCTATGAATTCGGCGTCGGCAAATCCGACCCAAAGGAAAATTCCGGTAAGTTCAAGCCAACACCCTGGACGGTAAAGGTGGACGGCCTCGTTTCGAAGCCGCAGGAATTCGGTATAGAGGAGTTGATGAAATACCAGCTGGAGGAGCGCACTTATCGCATGCGCTGCGTCGAGGGCTGGTCTATGGTCATTCCGTGGATCGGCTTCCCGCTTGCGAGCCTACTCGACAAGGTCGAGCCCCTGGGCAGTGCCAAATACGTCTCCTTCGAGACCGTCGTTCGGCCCGACGAAATGCCCGGACAGAGCGGCCTGTTCCAGCCTTTGTCATGGCCCTATGTCGAAGGACTGCGTCTCGATGAAGCGCGCCATCCGCTCACCATCCTCGCCGTCGGGCTTTATGGCGAAACGCTGCCGAACCAGAACGGCGCACCGATCCGGCTTGTCGTGCCGTGGAAATACGGTTTCAAGGGCATCAAATCCATCGTCCGGATCTCGCTCACCGAAAAACAGCCGGAAACGACCTGGAAAAACTCCAATGCCCGCGAATATGGCTTCTATTCCAACGTCAATCCGCATGTGGACCACCCGCGCTGGAGCCAGGCGACGGAGCAACGCATCGGCGAAGGCGGCTTTTTTGGTACGCAGAACCGTCCGACGCTGATGTTCAATGGTTACGAGGAAGTGGCGAGCCTCTATGCGGGTATGGACCTGAAGGCGAATTACTGACCATGGCCTTTGCCCTGTCCCTTCCCTCGCTGCCGAAGCGTTACCAACCGGCAGCCATCTGGGCGCTCTATGTCATCGGCCTTGCTCCGGGTGTCTGGTATTTTTACCTCGCCGCAACGGGCGGCCTCGGCTTTAACCCGGTGAAGGATTTCGAGCACCTGCTCGGCATCTGGGCACTGCGCTTCCTCTGTCTCGGGCTGCTCGTCACGCCGCTGCGCGATCTCTTCAACCTCAACCTCATCGCCTACCGCCGGGCGCTGGGCCTCATCGCCATTTATTATGTTCTGGCGCATTTCACCGTCTATCTGGTGCTGGATCGTGGCCTCGTCTTCAGCTCCATCGCCGACGACATTCTCAAACGCCCCTACATCATGCTTGGCATGGCGGGGCTCATCATGCTCCTGCCTCTGGCGCTGACCTCGAACCGCTGGTCGATCCGCGAACTCGGCAGCCGCTGGAACACGCTGCACAAGCTCGTCTATCTCGTCCTCATCGTCGGCGTGCTGCATTTCGTGCTGGCACGAAAGTCGATCACGCTGGAGCCGATGTTCTATATCAGCACGATGATGGTGCTGTTGGGCTATCGGTTGGTGCGCAAACCGATCCTCCAATACAAGCGCGCGCGCCAACCACGCCGTGCGCCTTTACGCGCGCCGCCAAACGCATGAGCCCTCCCGAGAGAACGTCCCCGCTTCAACAAAGCACGGCACTGTCTTCAGCAGCTCAAGCCGCGTTGAGCGAGGTATTCCACATTATTGCGCGTGGCTCAGCATTCGAACCGACTCAAATTTGTAAAGGGTTAGATGTGAGGCAGCGGCAGGCATTATCGCAACTCGCCGAACGCATTACGGAAGGCGACGTGGAGGAAGACGATCTGCAAACCCTCTGGGCTAAGCATTACGCGGCCGACCGAGTGTATATTCTGCCCCTCCCTCCTGACCGAAATTGTGAACCGGATCGCACGACACCTGCCGCATCATAAACCCCGGCGCGGGCAAAATCGCCGGTAACAGCAAACCCACTATCCGCAACAAAAAAGCCGGGCGATCTCTCGCCCGGCTTTTTTAACTCACGACGCCTTGAAAGGCGTCAAACCTTATGCGGCTTCGGCAGCAGCAGCTTCAGCAGCAACGCGAGCCTTGTCAGCTGCACCCTTGGCGTCAACGTCGCGCTCGACGAATTCGATGACGGCGAGAGCGGCATTGTCGCCCTGGCGGAAGCCGGCCTTCATGATACGCAGGTAGCCGCCGTTGCGGTTTGCGTAACGGGCTGCGATCGCGTCGAACAGCTTGCGAACGGCGTCCTGATCCTTGATCTGCGAAATCGCCTGACGACGAGCGTGCAGGTCGCCGCGCTTGCCGAGGGTGACGAGCTTCTCAACGATCGGGCGAATTTCCTTCGCCTTCGGAAGCGTGGTGACGATCTGCTCATGGGTGATGAGCGAAGCAGCCATGTTGGCAAACATTGCCTTGCGGTGGCTGGCGGTTCTATTGAGCTTGCGGCCTGAATTACCGTGGCGCATTGCTATTCTCCTTCTACGCAGGTTCCTTCTTTAAGGCCTGCCGTTTCCTGGCACATGCAGGTGACTTACCTGCTGTTTGACGGGGAAAGGCAGTCTTTGAGGTCTGCCTTCTTGTTTGTTAGTACTGGTCTTCGTAACGCTTGGCGAGATCTTCGATGTTCTCAGGCGGCCATGCCGGCACTTCCATGCCGAGGTGCAGACCCATGGAAGCGAGAACTTCCTTGATTTCGTTCAACGACTTGCGACCAAAGTTCGGCGTGCGGAGCATTTCGGCTTCGGTCTTCTGGATCAGGTCGCCGATGTAAACGATGTTGTCGTTCTTCAGGCAGTTTGCCGAACGAACGGACAGCTCGAGCTCGTCGACCTTCTTGAGAAGCGCCGGGTTGAACGCGAGTTCCGTAACCGATTCTTCTTCTGCTTCCTTCTGCGGCTCGTCGAAATTGACGAAGACGCCCAGCTGGTCCTGAAGAATGCGAGCGGCGAAGGCAACGGCGTCTTCGCCGGAAACCGAACCGTTGGTCTCGATCGTCATGGTCAGCTTGTCATAGTCGAGAACCTGGCCTTCACGGGTGTTTTCCACCTTGTAGGACACTTTCTTGACCGGAGAATAGAGGCTGTCCACCGGAATGAGGCCGATCGGGGCATCTTCCGCGCGGTTGCGCTCAGCCGGTACGTAACCCTTGCCGTTGTTGACGGTGAATTCCATGCGGATTTCAGCGCCATCGTCGAGCGTGCAGATCACGTGGTCGGGGTTCAGGATTTCGATGTCGCCTACCGTCTGGATGTCACCAGCGGTTACGGCACCCGGGCCCTGTTTGCGCACGACCATGCGCTTGGAATCGTCGCCGTCCATCTTGATGGCGATTTCCTTGATGTTGAGCACGATATCCGTCACATCTTCCCGAACGCCGGGGATGGAGGAGAATTCGTGCAGGACACCGTCGATCTGCACGGCCGTAACAGCGGCGCCGCGCAGGGAAGACAACAGAACGCGACGCAGCGCGTTGCCGAGGGTAAGACCGAAACCACGCTCCAGCGGCTCGGCAACCAGCGTTGCCTTGGTGCGGCTGGACGAGGTGAACTCGACCTTGTTCGGCTTGATAAGTTCCTGCCAGTTCTTCTGAATCATCTTTAAACCTTCCGTTCGCCGCCACCATCCAATCGTGACGGACCGAGCATGAAAACACCGAGAGGAACCGAATTCAGTGGTTCATCGGTGGGTTCTTGAGCGCAAGTCCGCCGATCGAAATCGACGCGCACACGCCAGATACACGAAAATTCCGCCAGACCTGAGGTAAGGCGGAATTTCCGAACCACGGTCGCGTCAGACGCGGCGCTTCTTGCGCGGACGGCAACCGTTGTGCGGGATCGGCGTCACGTCGCGAATGGAAGTGATCATGAAACCGGCAGCCTGCAGAGCGCGAAGTGCCGATTCACGGCCGGAACCCGGACCGCAAACTTCAACTTCAAGCGACTTCATGCCGTGTTCCTGAGCCTTCTTCGCGCAATCTTCAGCAGCGATCTGGGCAGCGAACGGGGTCGACTTACGCGAACCCTTGAAGCCCTTGGCACCAGCGGACGACCAGGCGATAGCATTGCCCTGTGCGTCGGTGATGGTGATCATCGTGTTGTTGAAGGTCGAGTTGACGTGCGCGACGCCAGACGTGATATTTTTGCGTTCGCGACGACGGACGCGTGCGGCTTCCTTGGCCATTTTATACCTTTCATTGATCTCTTCACCGCCGTAACACCAGCGGCTACACCGGCAATCAGCCCGTGACCGAGCTTTTCGCCAAACTCAGAAAGGCTGGCGCGGACTGCACCAGCCTCCCCTTTCCGGAGAACCGGAAAATTACTTCTTCTTACCAGCGATAGCCTTCGCCGGGCCCTTGCGGGTGCGGGCGTTGGTGTGCGTGCGCTGACCGCGGACCGGAAGGCCACGACGGTGACGCAGGCCGCGGTAGCAACCGAGGTCCATCAGACGCTTGATGTTCATCGACGTCTCACGACGCAGGTCACCTTCGACCTGGTAGTCGCGGTCGATGGCTTCGCGGATCTGAAGAACTTCAGCATCCGTCAGCTGATGAACGCGCTTGTCAGCCGGAAGACCGACCTTGTCCATGATTTCCTGCGCGAATTTCGGACCAATCCCGTGAATGTAGGTCAGCGCAATAACAACGCGCTTCGCAGTCGGGATGTTGACGCCAGCGATACGTGCCACGTCTTTTCTCCTTGGTTCCAGTTGCCATCCGGCAAGTGGTGATTCCATTTGAGCGGCCGAAAGACCGCCAGTTCAAATTGGTGTCCGTGACAAGTCAAAACGACCGTACCCGGATCTCCCTTCCCTAAGGGAAATCCGCGCCAGTCGCTTGGGATGTCGCGAGTTGGCGCGGTGTTTAACGGAATCAGCGCAAAAAAGCAACCGGCTCCGCCAAGATTCTTTTGCGACCCAAAGGATCAGCCGCCTTTCGGAAAAGGAATATGGGCAAGAACGCGACGGTCCTCACCCATTCATTCCTCCGATCAGGCGGAGGCTTTCTCGAGAACGCGCTCGATAGCCTCGGTGACGGCATCGACATCTGCCATGCCATCCAGCGTCACCAGTTCGCCCTGTTCGCTGTAATAAGCGGACAGCGGCGCAGTCTTTTCGCGATATTCCGTCAGACGCTTGCGGAAAGCCTCCGGATTGTCATCCGAACGGACAGTGCCGCCAGCAGCAATGGTCTCGGCGACGCGGTTTTCGATTCGGCGAATCAAAGCCTCTTCGTCCACTTTCAGCTCAATCACAGCGTCGAGAACGAGGTTCTTCTTGCGCATGTTGTCGGCAAGCGCCTTCGCCTGCGGAACGGTGCGCGGATAACCGTCTAGAATGAAACCCTTGGCACAGTCAGGAGCTTCGATACGTTCGGAAACGATCTGATTGACGATATCGTCGGATACCAGCCCGCCGGCGTCCATGACGGCCTTGGCGCGCTTGCCGATTTCGGTGCCCGCGCTGACCGCAGCGCGTAGCATGTCACCGGTTGAAAGCTGGGGGATCCCGTACTTGTCAGTCAGCCTCTTGGCCTGGGTTCCCTTGCCCGCACCCGGCGGACCCAAAAATATCAGTCTCATCGTCCCCTCTTTCCTCCACGCAACTTCGACTTCTTGATCAGACCTTCATACTGCTGGGCGATCAGGTGACCCTGAATCTGCGCAACCGTATCCAGAGTTACACTGACGACGATCAAAAGCGAAGTACCACCAAGGGCTAATGGGATGCCCGTGCGTGCGATAAGTGTCTCAGGAAGGATACAGACGAAGACCAGATAAATCGCGCCGACCACCGTGATGCGGGTCAGAACGTAATCGATGTACTCCGCGGTGCGCTCGCCCGGACGAATGCCCGGAATGAAGCCGCCATGCTTCTTGAGATTGTCAGCCGTATCCTTCGGATTGAACACGATCGCCGTGTAGAAGAAGGCGAAGAACGCAATCAGCAAGCCATAGAGCGCCATGAACAGCGGCTGGCCATGCTGCAGCGACGCGATGATCGAGGTTGCCCAGGTCGGCAGGTTGGTGTTACCGGCAAAGCCAGCAGCGGTTGCCGGCAGAAGCAGCAGCGACGATGCGAAGATCGCGGGAATGACGCCGGCGGTATTGAGCTTCAGCGGCAGGTGCGAGGTATCGCCCTGGAACATCCGGTTCCCGACCTGTCGCTTCGGATATTGGATCAGCAGACGGCGCTGCGCACGCTCAACGAACACGATGAGAGCAATGACGCCGATTGCAACCACGACAACCGTCAGGATGAGCGGGGTCGAAAGCGCACCGGTGCGGCCGAGTTCCAACGTGCCGGCAAGAGCCTTCGGCAGACCTGCGGCAATGCCCGCAAAGATGATCAGCGAAATACCGTTGCCGATACCGCGCGAGGTGATCTGCTCGCCAAGCCACATCAGGAACATCGTGCCGCCGAGCAGCGTGATGACGGTGGAAATGCGGAAGAACCAGCCTGGATCGACCACGAGGCCATTGCCGCTTTCAAGGCCGACCGCAATGCCATAGGCCTGCAACGTGCCGAGCAGCACCGTGCCGTAGCGGGTGTACTGGTTGATGATCTTGCGACCGGCCTCGCCTTCCTTCTTCAACGCTTCGAGCGAGGGCACGACCGAGGTCATGAGCTGCACGATGATCGAAGCGGAGATGTAAGGCATGATGCCGAGGGCGAAAATCGCCATGCGCTCGACAGCGCCACCCGCAAACATATTGAAAAGACCGAGAATACCGTTGGCCTGGCCACGGAAGGCCTGCGCATAGGCTTCAGGGTTCAGGCCCGGAAGCGGAATATGGGTGCCGAGACGGTAGACGAGAAGTGCGGCAAGAGTAAACCAGAGACGCTTTTTCAGATCCTCCGCCTTAGCGAAGGTCGAAAAATTCAGGTTCGAAGCCAGTTGTTCCGCTGCTGAAGCCATAAATTTCTCCGAATGACCCTTGCCAGCCAGCAATACCGGCCAATGCGGAAAGGTCTAAAAGATACTGGTCAAAACCGGGCTTCGGACGAATGCAGCTCTTGGCCGCCATCATGCCTCACCCTGTTTTTTATGTCCTATCCCCTCCCCTACGGAAGTTCAAGAACTGTGAGGCTCTCCCTGCGGCACTTTCTGCCGCAAGCGGGGCAAAGAAAGCACACCGCGAAGAGATTGCCCTGATGCTCTATAAATCGATTTAGATCGAAAGCAACAGTGGCCAGGGAGCGCAAACGCCCGGCGCGACATGCGCACCGGGCGTCTGAGTTTCATACATTACTCGGCGGCTTCCGCTGCAACAGCCAGAAGCTTGATCGAGCCGCCAGCCTTTTCGATCTTTTCGAGCGCGGGCTTGGAAGCGCCGGCAACTTCGAAAGAGACCTTGGACTTCAGCTCGCCGTCGGCGAGAATGCGCACGCCGTCCTTGGCGCGACGAATAACGCCGGCAGCCTTGAGAGCAGCAGCATCGATCGTTGCGGAAGCGTCAAGCTTCTTGGCGTCGATGGCAGTCTGAATGCGACCGAGCGACACGACAACATATTCGGAAGCGAAGATGTTGTTGAAGCCGCGCTTCGGCAGACGACGGTAGATTGGCATCTGACCGCCTTCGAAGCCGTTGATAGCGACGCCCGAACGAGCCTTCTGACCCTTGACGCCGCGACCACCGGTCTTGCCCTTGCCGGAACCGATACCGCGACCTACGCGGATACGATCCTTGGAGGCGCCTTCGTTATCTCTGATTTCATTGAGTTTCATGATAGGTTACTCCGTCTCACTTCTCGTCAACGACGCGAACGAGATGCTGGACCGCACGGATCATGCCACGAACCGCAGGAGTATCTTCCAGGGTGCGCTGACGATGCATCTTGTTGAGACCCAGACCGACCAGCGTCTGACGCTGGATTGCCGGGCGGCGAATAGGGCTGCCGATCTGTTCGACCGTAACAGTCTTCTTGGCTTCAGTAGTCTTCTTGGCCATGATCCAGCTCCTTATTCTTCAGAAGCGTTGCCGGAAGCGGCACGGCGAGCCTGAAGGGTCGCATACTTCAGACCGCGCTGTGCAGCGATGTCCTTCGGATGAACCTGATGCTTCAGAGCGTCGAACGTGGCGCGAACCATGTTGTACGGGTTCGACGAACCGGTCGACTTCGCAACAACGTCATGAACGCCGAGCGTTTCGAAAACGGCGCGCATCGGACCACCGGCGATGATACCGGTACCGGCCTTGGCCGAACGCAGCAGAACCTTGCCTGCGCCGTGACGGCCATTGACGTCGTGGTGCAGCGTACGGCCATCGCGCAGCGGAACGAAGATCAGATCGCGCTTTGCGCTTTCAGTTGCCTTGCGGATCGCTTCCGGAACTTCACGAGCCTTGCCGTGACCGAAACCAACGCGGCCCTTCTGGTCGCCAACGACGACGAGAGCGGCAAAGCCGAAACGACGGCCACCCTTGACAACCTTCGCAACGCGGTTGATCGCGACCAGCTTGTCGACGAATTCGCTATCGCGCTCTTCACGATTCTGGCGATCGTCGCGAGAACCTCTTTTTTCCTGTGCCATTGTCCTTGTCCTTTTTCTTTTACGGGTGGAACGGCAAACGAAAAGACCAGCGGCCTCACTGAAGAGATCCGCGTGGTCCGGTGAAATTCCGCCCGGATCATTGTCCGGGCGGAAAAAGATCAGAAGTTCAGGCCGCCTTCGCGGGCAGCGTCTGCCAGGGCCTTGATGCGGCCGTGATAGATGAACGCGCCACGGTCGAATACGACATCCTTGACGCCAGCCTTGACGCCGCGCTCGGCAACCAGCTTGCCGACAACCGTTGCTGCTGCAACGTCGGCGCCAGTCTTGAGCGAACCGCGCAGATCAGCTTCGAGCGTGGAGGCAGACGCAAGCGTCTTGCCAGCAACGTCATCGATGATCTGGGCGTAGATGTTCTTCGACGAGCGATGAACCGACAGGCGCGGGCGGCCGTTGGCAACCGCCTTGATCTGGCGGCGCACACGGCTCGCGCGACGTGCAAGTGCTTCTTTCCTGCTAGCCATTTCGCGTGATCCTTACTTCTTCTTGCCTTCTTTGCGGACAATACGCTCTTCAGCGTACTTCACGCCCTTACCCTTGTAGGGCTCGGGACCGCGGTATTCGCGGATTTCCGCGGCTACCTGGCCAACCTGCTGCTTGTTGATGCCGGAAACGATGATTTCCGTGGGCTTCGGAACGGCGATGGTGATGCCGACCGGCGGCTCATAAACCACGTCGTGGGAGAAGCCGAGAGCCAGCTGCAGGTTCTTGCCCTGCATGGCGGCACGGTAACCAACGCCGTTGATTTCGAGCTTGCGCTCGTAGCCGTCCTTAACACCCTTGAAGATGTTCTCGATCATCGTGCGGGACATGCCCCACTTCGAACGAGCTTCCTTGCTCTCATTCGCCGGCGTTACGGAAACGCCGTTATCTTCGAGCTTCAGCTGAATGTCGTCGTTAGCGACGAAAAACAGTTCACCCTTCGGGCCCTTCGCAGTGACCTTCTGGCCGTCGACATTGGCCGTCACACCTGCGGGAACCGGAACGGGCTTTTTACCGATACGAGACATTATTCAATCCTGTCTGTTCGTTATGGAGATCCTTGCTCGGGTCTTAGAAGACCGAGCAAAGAACCTCACCACCAACGTTCTGTTCGCGAGCCTGGTGATCGGCCATCACGCCCTTCGGGGTCGAAAGGATGGTGATGCCGAGGCCGTTCGCGACCTGCGGAATGGACTTTACCGAGACATAAACCCGGCGGCCCGGCTTGGAAACGCGGCCGATCTCACGGATCACGGACGCGCCTTCGTAGTACTTCAGCTCGATCGTGAACTCGGACTTGCCGTTTTCGAAATCGACCTTGGAATAACCGCGGATGTAGCCTTCAGCCTGCAGCACGTCGAGAACGCGTGCGCGGAGGCTGGAAGCAGGGGTGCTTACCGAAGACTTGCGGCGAGCAGCACCATTGCGGATGCGGGTGAGCATATCACCCAAAGGATCAGTCATGGTCATGTGCCCGTCTCCTTACCAGCTCGACTTGACAATGCCCGGCACCTTGCCGGAATTGCCCAGCTCACGAAGCGCGATACGCGACATCTTGAGCTTGCGATAGAACGCGCGCGGACGGCCCGTTACTTCGCAGCGGTTGCGGATACGCGTCTTCGAGCCGTCACGCGGCAGCGAAGCGAGCTTCAGAGTGGCCTTGAACCGTTCTTCGATCGGAAGGGACTGGTTCATCACGATCGCCTTGAGTGCAGCGCGCTTGGTTGCCTGCTGGGCGACCGACTTGCGGCGGCGCTTGTTCTTTTCAACTGCGCTTGTTTTCGCCATATCGGAGTTCCTTTTCTACGCTCGTCGTTACGGTTAGTGACGGAACGGGAAGTTGAACTCTGTCAGCAGAGCCCGAGCTTCGTCGTCCGACGTCGCCGTCGTGCAAACGATGATGTCCATGCCCCACATCTGATCAACCTTATCGTAGTTGATCTCAGGGAACACAATGTGTTCCTTGATGCCCATGGCGAAGTTGCCACGGCCGTCAAAGCTCTTCGGGTTCAGGCCCCGGAAGTCGCGAACGCGCGGCAGCGCGATGTTGACCAGACGATCAAGGAATTCGTACATGCGGGCGCCACGAAGGGTAACCTTCGCACCGATCGGCATGCCTTCGCGAACCTTGAAACCAGCGATCGAGTTGCGAGCGCGGGTAACGACCGGCTTCTGACCGGCAATCGCAGCCAGGTCACCGGCAGCAATCGTGGGCTTCTTGGAGTCGGCGGTTGCTTCGCCAACGCCCATGTTGATCACGATCTTTTCAAGCTTCGGGATCATCATGACGTTTGCGTAGGAGAACTTCTCCTGCATGGCGCCACGGATACGGGAAACGTATTCCGTCTTGAGACGCGGCTCGTACTTATCAGCCATCGATCACTTCTCCCGAACGCTTGGCCACGCGGACCTTCTTGCCATCCACAACCGAGAAGCCAACGCGAGTCGGCTTGCCATCCTTGTCGACGATGGCGATGTTGGAGATGTGCAAGGATGCTTCCTTGTTGATGATGCCGGCTTCCTGAGCCTGGGTCTGGCGCTGGTGACGCTTCACCATGTTCACGCCACGCACAACGGCACGGTCTTCTTTCGGCATTACCTGGATTACTTCGCCGGTACGGCCCTTGTCCTTACCGGTCAATACGACAACCTTGTCGCCTTTACGAATTTTCTGCATCGCAATCGCTCCTTACAGTACTTCCGGAGCCAGCGAGATGATCTTCATGTGGTTCTTGGCGCGAAGTTCGCGCGGAACCGGTCCGAAGATACGGGTGCCGATGGGCTCTTTCTTGTTGTCGATAAGAACGGCTGCGTTGTTATCGAAACGGATGACGCTGCCGTCAGCGCGACGGATGTCCTTGGCGGTGCGCACGACAACCGCCTTCATCACGTCGCCCTTCTTGACGCGGCCGCGCGGAATAGCTTCCTTGATGGAAACGACAATAATGTCGCCAACAGAAGCATATTTGCGCTTCGAGCCGCCCAGCACCTTGATGCACATGACACGACGTGCGCCGGAATTATCCGCCACGTCGAGGTTTGTTTGCATCTGAATCATGTCAGGTCGCCTTCTTGTTGTTACCGGAACGGTTGGGCAAACTCTCCCGAGCGAGCCCCCTGCCCCAGCTTATGAATATCTCTTTTTTTGCGCGGAAAAATCGTGACAGGGTGGTTTCCCGAAGGACCTTCCGTGCGCATCAAAGCAAAAGACGCCCGGGTCACGAGCGTCCTTGCGCTGCTTCATACAGGAATTCGCGCCAAGTGCAAGACACAAGGCGCGATTCTGATGAAATTAAGCCTGGGCGGAAACGACCGTCCAGCGCTTGTCCTTGGAGATCGGTGCGCATTCCTCGATGGAAACGACATCGCCGACCTTATACTGATTGTTTTCGTCGTGTGCCTTGTACTTCTTCGAACGACGAACGGTCTTCTGAAGCAGCGGGTGAGCGAATCGACGCTCAACGCGAACTACGACAGTCTTCTCGTTCTTGTCGGACACAACGACGCCCTGCAGAATGCGTTTCGGCATATTATTCTTCCTTAGGCCTTGGCTTCTGCCGCCTTCTGGCGGGCAATGGTTTTTACGCGGGCGATATCCTTGCGGACTTCGTTGATGCGCGAGGACTTCTCCAGCTGACCAGTTGCCTTCTGGAAGCGCAGGTTGAACTGCTCCTTCTTCAGATCGGCGAGCTTGTCCTTGAGCTGGTCGGCGCTGAGGCCGCGAACTTCATCGGCTTTCATGTGCCTTGCTCCTTACTCTGCGATGCGCTGTACGAAGCGCGTCTTGACCGAGAGCTTGGCAGCGCCGAGACGAAGCGCCTCACGGGCGATCTCCTCGGACACACCGTCGATCTCGAACATCATACGACCGGGCTTGACCTTGCATGCCCAGTAATCGACCGAACCCTTGCCCTTACCCATACGAACTTCGGTCGGCTTTGCCGTTACCGGAACGTCGGGGAATACGCGGATCCACACGCGACCTGCGCGCTTCATGTAACGCGTGATCGCGCGGCGGGCCGCTTCGATCTCGCGTGCATTCACGCGGTTCGGTTCCTGCGACTTCAAGCCGAATTCACCGAATGCCAGGTCAAAGCCGCCCTTGGCGACGCCCTTGATGCGTCCCTTGAACTGCTTACGGTACTTAGTACGCTTTGGCTGCAACATTTTCTTACTTCTCCGAGCTTATCTTTCGCCAGCGTCAATCAAGCGTTTTCGCGACGACGATCGCCACGATCGCCACGCTCACGGCTTGCAGGGCCCTGTGCGTCGCCTTCGAGACCGCGACGCTCAGAGGCCATCGGATCGTGCTCAAGGATTTCGCCCTTGAAGATCCAGACCTTGATGCCGCAGATGCCGAATGCGGTTTCAGCTTCAGCCGTGCCGTAGTCGATGTCCGCACGCAGCGTGTGCAACGGAACGCGACCTTCGCGGTACCATTCGGTACGCGCGATTTCAGCACCGCCGAGACGGCCGCCGCAGGTGATCTTGATGCCTTCGGCGCCAAGACGCATTGCGGACTGAACAGCACGCTTCATCGCACGGCGGAAAGCCACGCGGCGCTCGAGCTGCTGAGCGATCGACTGGGCAACCAGCGTCGCGTCGATTTCCGGCTTGCGCACTTCAACGATGTTGAGGTGCGTTTCGGAGTTGGTCATCTCGGAGAGCTTCTTGCGAAGCTTCTCGATGTCCGCACCCTTCTTGCCGATGATCAGACCCGGACGAGCCGAGTGGATCGTGACGCGGCACTTCTTGTGCGGACGCTCGATAACGACCTTGGCGATACCGGCCTGCTTGAGTTCCTTGATCAGGTAAGCCCGGATCTTGAGGTCTTCGTGCAGCAGCTTGCCGTATTCTGCGGTGTCAGCGTACCAGCGGCTATCCCAGGTACGGTTGATGCCGAGACGGAAGCCGATCGGATTGATTTTCTGACCCATTATGCGGCCTCCCCTTTTTCCTCAACTTCACGAACAACGATCGTGAGGTGAGCGAACGGCTTTTCAATGCGGGAAGCACGACCACGGCCACGAGCGTGGAAACGCTTCATGGTGATGGACTTGCCAACATAGGCCTCGGCGACGACGAGCGCGTCGACGTCGAGGTCGTGGTTGTTTTCCGCATTGGCAATTGCAGATTCCAGCGTCTTCTTGACGGTGCCTGCAATGCGCTTGCGGGAGAATTCGAGCTCGGCGAGAGCGCGATCAACCTTCTTGCCACGGATAAGAGCGGCAACCAGGTTCAGTTTCTGGGGGCTGACGCGGAGCGTACGGGCAATGGCCTGAGCCTCATTGTCCTTCAGCCGGCGTTCGGTCTTAGCCTTCGCCATGATTACTTCCTCTTTGCCTTCTTGTCCGCGCCGTGACCGTAATAGGTACGGGTCGGAGAGAATTCACCGAACTTGTGGCCGACCATGTCTTCGTTGACCGAGACGGGCACATGCTTGCTGCCGTTGTAGACGCCGAACGTCAGACCAACGAACTGCGGCAGGATCGTGGAACGACGGCTCCAGATCTTGATAACTTCGTTACGTCCGCTCTCGCGCACCTTCTCAGCCTTTGTGAGAAGATAGCCGTCAACAAACGGACCTTTCCATACTGAACGAGCCATGAGTGACTACCTCTCTTACTTCTTACGCTGATGGCGCGAGCGCATGATGAACTTGTCGGTCGACTTGTTCGAACGGGTGCGCTTGCCCTTCGTGGGCTTGCCCCACGGAGTAACCGGGTGGCGACCACCCGACGTGCGACCTTCACCACCACCGTGCGGGTGGTCGACCGGGTTCATGACGACGCCGCGAACGTGCGGACGCTTGCCGCGCCAACGGGAACGACCGGCCTTGCCGTCGTTGATGTTGGCGTGGTCCGAGTTCGAAACAGCACCGATCGATGCGAGGCAGGAGCCGTGCACCAGACGCTGTTCGCCCGAGTTGAGACGCAGGATGGCCATGCCGGCATCACGGCCGACGAGCTGGACATACGTGCCGGCGGAGCGAGCGATCTGACCGCCCTTGCCCGGCTTCATCTCGACGTTATGGATGATCGAACCGACAGGAATGTACTGAAGCGGCATGGTGTTGCCGGGCTTCACGTCCACTGCCTTCTCGGAGGCGATCACCTTGTCACCAGCAGCGAGACGCTGTGGCGCGAGAATGTAAGCCTGTTCGCCGTCGGCATACGTAACCAGCGCGATGAACGCGGTGCGGTTGGGGTCGTATTCCAGACGTTCAACGGTGCCTTCAACGTCGAACTTGCGACGCTTGAAGTCAACCAGACGGTAGGTCCGCTTGTGACCGCCACCCTGGAAACGGACGGTGATCCGGCCCTGGTTGTTACGGCCACCCTTGGAGCTGAGGCCCTGGGTGAGAGCCTTTACCGGCTTGCCCTTGTAGAGCGAAGCGCGGTCCACGATAACCAGCTGACGCTGGCTTGGCGTGGTCGGATTGAAACTTTTCAATGCCATTTTCTTGTTCCCTTTTGGGTCTTTGCCCGCTTGGGCCTAACCTTTAGAGTCCGGTGGACACGTCGATGGATTGACCTTCGGCGAGCGTGACGACGGCTTTCTTGACGTCCTTCAGCTTACCGGCGAACCCACGGAAACGACGGGTCTTACCCTTGCGGATAAGCGTGTTCACAGCCGTGACTTTGACGCCGAAGAGAGCTTCCACGGCAGCCTTGATTTCAGGCTTGGAAGCGTCCTTGGCGACGTTGAATACGACCTGGTTCTGTTCGGATACCAGCGTCGACTTTTCCGTGATCGAAGGAGATACGATCACATCGTAGTGGCGAAGATCCGTCATTTGAACCGCTCCTCCAGAGCCTCTACAGCAGCCTTGGAAAGCACCAGCTTGCCACGGCGCAGGATGTCGTAAACATTGATGCCCTGAACCGGCAGAACGTCCACGTTCGGGATGTTCTGAGCAGCGAGCTTGAAGTTGCCATCAAGTTCGGCGCCACCGATAACGAGAGCGTTGGTCAGGCCAAGCGAAGCGAAGCTGCCCAGCAGAGCCTTGGTCTTTGCTTCGGACGCGACGAGCTGATCGACGATGATCAGATCTTCAGCCTTCAGCTTTGCAGACAGGGCGTGACGCAGAGCGAGCGCACGAACCTTCTTGGGAAGGTCATGGGCGTGGCTGCGAACGACCGGGCCGTGGGCCTTGCCGCCGCCGCGGAACTGCGGTGCGCGAGCCGAATGGTGACGAGCGCGGCCCGTACCCTTCTGCTTGTACATCTTCGCGCCGGTACGGGAAACTTCCGACCGGTTCTTGGACTTGTGGGTTCCCTGCTGCTTCTTTGCAAGCTGCCAGCGAACCATGCGGGCCAGGATGTCCTGGCGGGGGTCGAGGCCGAAGATCTCATCCGACAGAGAAACCTTGCCGGCGTCTTTTCCCTCGAGGGTTTTGACGTTCAATTCCATGATAAGGCTCCCTTACTTCGCAGCCGACTTGACGGCGTCGCGGACGATGATCCAGGAACCCTTCGAGCCGGGAACTGCACCCTTCACGAGGATGAGGCCACGGTCTTCATCGGTCGAAACGACTTCGAGGTTCTGGGTCGTAACGCGCGTCTGGCCCATATGACCAGCCATGCGCTTGCCCTTCCAGACGCGGCCCGGATCCTGGTTGTTACCGGTCGAACCGTGTGCACGGTGCGATACGGAGTTACCGTGCGAAGCGCGGCCACCACCGAAGTTGTGACGCTTCATAGCACCGGCAAAACCTTTACCGATCGTGGTTCCAGTGACGTCGACCAGCTGGCCGGACTGAAAATGATTTGCGGTCAGTGTTGCACCGATGTCGATCAGGTTCTCGGGGGAAACCCGGAACTCGACGAGCTTGGCTTTCGGTTCGACATTGGCAGCGGCGAAGTGGCCGCGAAGTGCCTTCGTCGTGTTCTTGACCTTGGACTGGCCGGCACCGAGCTGAACTGCGGTGTAGCCATTCTTGTCTTCCGTGCGCTGGGCAACGACTTGTACGTTATCCAGTCGCAATACTGTTACGGGGATATGTTCACCTGCGTCGTTATAGACGCGTGTCATACCCACTTTCTGTGCAATCACACCTGAACGCATTGGTTCATCCTCTTGCGAGCCTTGAAGGGAAAACCCTCTCTGGCCTTTGTTAAGGAGTGCCCTTCGACATCTCACGATGTTTCCGGTCTCCGGTTTGGAAGTCGTTGGATTGCTCCACGTACCTTCCTTGTTATTGGCCCCCACCCGAAAGTGAGGTCCGGCCTTGTTACTTCAGCCCTCACCTTAGACGGTGCGGGCCGGGTCTTAGAGCTTGATTTCCACGTCAACGCCAGCAGCAAGATCGAGCTTCATCAGAGCATCGACAGTCTGCGGGGTGGGATCAACGATATCGAGAAGACGCTTGTGCGTCCGCATTTCGAACTGTTCACGGCTCTTCTTGTCAACGTGAGGAGAGCGGTTGACAGTAAACTTTTCGATGCGGGTGGGGAGCGGAACCGGGCCGCGAACGCTGGCGCCGGTGCGCTTTGCGGTCGACACGATTTCACGGGTAGAGGCATCGAGGATCCGGTGATCGAACGCCTTGAGGCGGATACGGATATTCTGGCCGTTCATTCGTCTTGTCCTTGTTCTTTGTTATTCGTTTCCGCACGCGGAAACACATGAACTTCTATTGATCGTGGCGCCGCAGATTTTCAAAAATCGAGAGGAATGCGCGTCGCACCCCAATCATTTCGTTAGTCTGTATTGCTAAAAACATCGCGTTTCGCAATCGCTTGCGAATCCAGCGGTGATTGTGAGTGCGCGTTTACGCGCTTTCACCGAATTTTTCAAGTCCTAAAAATGCAACGCCGCCAGGCATTTTATCAAAAGTCCGGCGGCGGTGTTTGTGACACCGCCGCCGGGCCAGAATTCTAAAAGTCGAAATTACTCGACGATCGAAGCAACGATGCCTGCGCCGACGGTACGGCCGCCTTCGCGGATAGCGAAGCGCAGCTTTTCTTCCATCGCGATCGGAACGATCAGCTCGACGTCAACCGTGACGTTGTCGCCAGGCATAACCATTTCCGTGCCTTCAGGAAGCGTCACGATGCCCGTCACGTCCGTGGTACGGAAGTAGAACTGCGGACGGTAGTTCGTGAAGAACGGCGTATGACGGCCGCCTTCTTCCTTCGTCAGGATGTAGGCTTCAGCCTTGAACTTCTTGTGCGGCTTGACCGAACCCGGCTTGCACAGAATCTGACCACGCTCGACGCCGTCACGGTTAACACCGCGAACCAGTGCACCGATGTTGTCGCCAGCCTGGCCCTGGTCGAGCAGCTTGCGGAACATTTCAACGCCGGTAACAGTCGTCTTCGAGGTCGGACGGATGCCGACGATTTCGACTTCTTCGCCAACCTTGACGATACCGCGCTCAACGCGACCCGTCACAACCGTACCACGGCCAGAGATCGAGAACACGTCTTCGATCGGCATCAGGAACGGCTGGTCGATCGGACGCTCAGGCGTCGGGATGTAGGCGTCAACCTGAGCCATCAGCTCGCGGATCGCGTCTTCACCGATCTTCTTGTCGCTGTCTTCAAGAGCAGCAAGCGCCGAACCCTTGACGATCGGAATGTCATCGCCCGGGAAGTCGTAGGACGACAGAAGTTCGCGAACTTCAAGCTCGACGAGCTCGAGAAGCTCGGCGTCGTCAACCTGGTCGACCTTGTTGAGGAACACGACGATCGCCGGAACGCCAACCTGACGGGCAAGCAGGATGTGCTCGCGGGTCTGCGGCATCGGGCCGTCAGCGGCAGAGCAAACCAGGATCGCGCCGTCCATCTGGGCAGCACCGGTGATCATGTTCTTCACGTAGTCGGCGTGGCCGGGGCAGTCAACGTGCGCATAGTGACGGTTCGCCGTCTCATACTCAACGTGCGCCGTCGAAATCGTGATACCACGGGCCTTTTCTTCAGGCGCGGCGTCGATCTGGTCATACGCCTTGAATTCGCCGAAGAACTTCGTGATCGCTGCCGTCAGCGACGTCTTGCCATGGTCAACGTGACCGATCGTGCCAATGTTGACGTGCGGCTTATTGCGCTCAAACTTGCTCTTTGCCATTAGTGGCTCTCCATTCTTGTCCCTTGACGGGAATAATCTTCAAAATTCGGTAGGGCGTACCCCGATCACTTCTGACCGGAGTACTTAGCCTGGATTTCCTGCGCCACGTTCGACGGAACCGGCGAATAGTGGTCGAACGTCATCGAGTACTGCGCGCGACCCTGCGACATGGAGCGCAGGTTGTCGACGTACTTGAACATGTTCGCGAGCGGAACATGTGCGTTGATGACAACGGCGATACCACGGCTTTCCTGACCCTGGATCTGACCACGACGCGAGTTCAGGTCGCCGATAACGTCGCCGACATAGTCTTCCGGCGTGACAACTTCGACCTTCATCATCGGCTCGAGAAGCTGTGCACCAGCCTTCTTGGCGGCTTCACGGAAGCAGGCACGCGATGCGATTTCGAAGGCGAGAACCGACGAGTCAACATCGTGGAATGCACCGTCGAGCAGCGTCGCCTTGACGCCGAGCATCGGGAAGCCAGCGAGCGGACCGGAAGACAGAACGCTTTCGATACCCTTCTGAACGCCCGGGATGTATTCCTTCGGAACAGCACCACCGACGATCTTCGACTCGAACTTGAAGTCTTCGCCTTCGGGGTTCGGTTCGAACAGAAGCTTGACGCGCGCGAACTGGCCGGTACCACCGGACTGCTTCTTGTGCGTGTAGTCTTCTTCGTGCGACTTCGTGATCGTTTCGCGGTACGCAACCTGCGGAGCACCGACGGTTGCTTCAACCTTGAACTCGCGACGCATACGGTCGACGATGATGTCGAGGTGAAGTTCGCCCATGCCGGCAATGATGGTCTGGCCGGATTCGTCGTCGGTCTTGACGCGGAAGGAGGGGTCTTCTGCAGCCAGACGGTTGAGCGCGAGGCCCATCTTTTCCTGGTCGCCCTTGGTCTTCGGCTCGATCGCGATCTGGATGACCGGCTCGGGGAATTCCATGCGCTCAAGGATAACCGGCTTCAGCGGATCGCAAAGCGTATCACCCGTGGTGGTTTCCTTCAGACCGGCCAGAGCAACGATGTCGCCTGCATAGGCTTCTTCGATGTCTTCACGGCTGTTGGAGTGCATCTGCAGCATACGGCCGACGCGCTCGCGCTTGTCCTTGACCGTGTTCATGACAGACGTGCCCTTTTCGAGCTTGCCCGAGTAGATGCGTGCGAAGGTGAGCGAACCGACGAAGGGGTCGTTCATGATCTTGAACGCGAGCATGGAAAGCGGCTCGGAATCGTCAGCGTGACGCTCGATTTCGGCTTCCGTCTTGGCGTCGATGCCCTTGATCGCCGGAATGTCCAGCGGAGAAGGCAGATAGTCGACAACGGCGTCGAGGAGCGGCTGAACGCCCTTGTTCTTGAACGCGGTACCGCAGAACATCGGGTGGAACTTCACGTCGATGGTGCCGCGGCGAACAAGTTCACGAATCTTGTCGTTGTCCGGGTAGTTGCCTTCGAGGTAGGCTTCCATCGCTTCTTCGTCGATCTCGACAACCGTCTCGATCAGCTTTTCGCGATACTCTTCAGCCTTGGCCTTCATGTCCTCGGGGATCTCGACGACGTCCCACTGGGCGCCGAGCGACTCGTCGCGCCATACGAGAGCATTCATCTCGATCAGGTCGATAACGCCCTTGAACTCGGTCTCAGCGCCGATCGGCAGCTGCATGACAACGGCAGTGGCGCCGAGACGGGTCTTGATCATTTCTACCGAGCGGTAGAAGTCAGCACCGGTCTTGTCCATCTTGTTGCAGAAGATCATGCGCGGAACATGATACTTCTCAGCCTGACGCCAGACGGTTTCCGTCTGCGGCTCAACACCGGCGTTGGCGTCGAGCAGCGCAATGGCGCCATCGAGAACGCGCAGCGAACGCTCGACTTCGATGGTGAAGTCAACGTGGCCGGGGGTGTCGATGATGTTGAAGCGGCGGGTCTTGCCGTCACGGCCCTTCCAGAAGGTCGTGGTCGCAGCGGACGTGATGGTGATACCACGCTCCTGCTCCTGCTCCATCCAGTCCATCGTGGCTGCGCCATCGTGAACTTCGCCGATCTTGTGCGACTTACCGGTGTAATAGAGAATACGCTCGGTGGTGGTCGTCTTGCCGGCGTCGATATGCGCCATGATACCGAAATTGCGGTAGTCTTCGATTTTATATTCGCGAGCCATAATGGACTGCCTTTCGATATGCGATCGGTTAAGATTACCAGCGGTAATGCGAGAATGCGCGGTTAGCGTCGGCCATCTTGTGCGTGTCTTCACGCTTCTTGACAGCGGAGCCGCGGTTGTTCGCAGCGTCCATGAGTTCGCCGGAAAGGCGATCGACCATGGTCGTTTCGTTGCGCTTGCGAGCGGCAGTGATCAACCAGCGGATTGCGAGGGCCTGGCGACGCTCGGGACGAACATCAACCGGAACCTGGTATGTCGCACCACCAACGCGGCGCGAACGCACTTCAACATGCGGCGCGACGTTGTCGAGGGCCGAATGGAACACGGTCAGCGGCTCCTGCTTCGTCTTGCCCTGAACGACGTCAAACGCGCCGTAAACGATGCTTTCTGCGACCGACTTCTTGCCGTGAAGCATGATGGCGTTCATGAACTTGGTGACGACCAGATCGCCGAACTTCGGGTCCGGGTTGATCTCACGCTTTTCTGCACTATGGCGACGGGACATACTCTTTGTCTCTCAATGTTATTGACGCTATACCACGCGGAGAACCTCGCGCAGCGCCGAATTGTTGTTGCCGAATTACTTCGGACGCTTTGCACCGTACTTCGAACGGCGCTGCTTGCGGTTCTTGACGCCCTGGGTATCGAGAACACCGCGGATGATGTGGTAACGAACGCCCGGCAAGTCCTTCACGCGGCCGCCGCGGATCATGACGACAGAGTGTTCCTGAAGGTTGTGACCTTCGCCAGGAATGTAGCCGATGACTTCGAAGCCGTTGGTGAGGCGGATCTTGGCAACCTTACGCAGAGCCGAGTTCGGCTTCTTCGGGGTCGTCGTGTAAACGCGGGTGCAAACACCACGCTTCTGCGGGTTTTCCTGCAGGGCAGGAACCTTGTTGCGCTTTACCTGTGCCTGGCGAGGCTTGCGGATCAGCTGGTTTACGGTAGGCATATAACCATCCCTTGCAAAAACTACTTTAGCCACCCTCACGGGTGGCGGCTATGCCGTTTCCGGCGACGATGCACGCATATATCCTCATGCGCAAAACGTGGCCCGATCCGGTTTCACGGATGGACCACCAAGAGCAGAGGACACCGGATGAGGCGTCTTGCGTGCAACATTCGTGTCTTCTACGTGCAATGGAGACCCGTTTGAGATGATGTTCGGGAAAAAGCTTACCGAACGGCCAGCACCCACAGAGGCTCCGATGGCGGGCGTACTACTGTTTTAGCCAGCTTTCGTCAAGGGTGAATCCGCATTTTGCGGCCCCAGCCAAGGCCGCCGGGCCTGCCTCCGCGCCATTTCAGCTTCCATCTATCATATGTCGGTGCAGATTGCAGCGATTTTGTCCTCACCGCTTTGGCTTTTCATAAAATCCGTCTATTGATTCCCTCTTGGCGGGCCAACCGGCGTCGCCCTGCGCGGGAGCGATTCCATCGGCCCGCATGACCGCAACGAAAGATCAAGGAACCGCGTCATGAACACCCTCCCCGACAACGACAACGGACGCGACGAGCCGATGGTCTTCATCGTGATCGGCAAGGCCTACGAGCACGACAATTCCGACGGCATCGACATCCACGTCATCCTGCGCGCCCCAGACGACGACACGGCCGTGCGGGAAACGCTGAACGCGCTTTCTGAAGAAGGCTTCATCGAAGCCGACCTCGACCAGATCGGCATGCTGACCGAGATCCCGGATGAAGAGCCGCACGCCTCGGCCTATCAGGGCGCGCTCGAAGGCGAAGTCTCCATCATTCGCTTCGCCTGAGGCATACGCCATGACGGTCCGGCGCATCGTCGCCAACATAGCGACAACAGAGCCCGCGCGGGCGCAGGCTTTTTATGGCAATATTCTCGACATGCCCGTCGTGATGGACCATGGCTGGATCGTGACCCATGCAGCTTCAGGGGAAGCGACCGCACAGGTGAGCTTCGCGACTGAGGGCGGCTCCGGCACGGCCGTGCCGGACCTTTCCATCGAGGTCGATAATTTCGAGGAAGTCCACGCCCGGCTCATCAATGCCGGACTGCCGATCGAATACGGGCCAGCAACCGAAGGATGGGGCGTGCGCCGCCTGTTTGTGCGCGACCCTTTCGGAAAGCTGGTAAATATATTAAGTCACTTATAGATTATATACATCACTTAAATAGTATTAATCCTTTATTGATTGAACAAATAGAAGAAGTAAGGCTATAGTAAATCCGCATAGAATGCCGGTGGCGGGTTGAATAATATTTCGGCGAAAGACATTATTGAGCGCATATATGAGGCCGCGCTTTTCCCCGATCGCTGGATCGCGGTCGTCGAAATGATTTGCCGCCATCTGGGTTTCTGGGGAGGTGTTATCACCTGGGGAAAGGGTGAAGAGGAGGTCTTGCTATGTACGTCCAGCTTTCAGCAGGTCTCCAGGGAATTGGTCGCCGACGGCTGGGATTACCGGAAGGACCGTCTGGCGAAGGCCGCTTTCGAGGGTCAGCCCCCATTCGGGCGGGATTTGGACGTCCTTAACAGCGAGACCTGGGCGGCGCTGCCGGTTAACCGGGACGTCCTTATCCCACGCGCCCTTGGTTACGGCGTCGCCACTCGGATCACGCCACCAGCGCATCCAGAGATCACGATATCATTCGAGCGCGAGTTGGATGCCGGTGTGATCGGGCCCGAAACCATGGCTATTCTTGCAGATCTGCGCCCCCACATTGCGCGCAGCCTCACGATTGCAGCCGGGCTCCAGCGCCAGAAGGCGGAGGCGATCACTCTTGGCCTCAATGCCATCGGTGCGCCAGCGGCCGTCTTGCAACGGAGCGGGCGCATCGTCGCTGCCAATGCTCTTTTCCGCTCGATAGGGGAATGTCTCTCCCCTCGCAGCAGGGACAGGATCGCCATCACCGACGACAGGGCGAACCGGCTTCTTTATAAGGCGCTCGCAGGACACGAGGTAGCCTCCCTTCCCCTCCCCGAGGGCGACGATGGCGGGTGTGTTCTTCACGTCATCCCGCTGCGCAACAGCGTCAGTGATTTCCCTTCGAATGGCCATGCCATCGCATTGGTAGCGCAACCGACCGGCACCATTCCCGACGCCACAGCGCTGCTAAAAGGGCTTTACGGCCTGACAAAGGGCGAGGCGCGCATTGCTCTGGAGATCATCAAGGGGCTTTCGCTGCCCTCCGTGGCAAGGCGACTCAGCATCTCGCACGAGACGGTGCGCAGCAATGCGAAGTCGATTTACGCGAAGACCGGCAGTACCGGCAAGACGGACCTCATGCGCCGCCTTTCCGTGCTGACCCGTTACAATATTCTGGAGCAGCGTTGACGCGCGAGGACCGAACTCGCCGCGCGCGGTCACATCGCCAGTGCCAGTCACGATAATCCACGAAAGCAAAAACGCCCGGATTGCTCCGGGCGTTTCTCAATCTCGGCGGGGCTTCAGAGAGCCCCTGCACTGCCCGCCTTATTCGGCGGCCGGAGCCTGATCCGTCATGTCCTGCAGCATCTGGTTCGCAGAACCTGCACCGGTGCCCTTGCGGCGTTCCTCGAGAATGAGGTCGTCGCGCGAGGTGGCGATGCGGCGGATCTGCGTCATGGTGCCGCCGGTACCGGCCGGGATGAGACGGCCGACGATGACGTTTTCCTTGAGACCCTGCAGCGTGTCCGTCTTGCCGGCAATCGCAGCTTCCGTGAGAACCTTGGTGGTTTCCTGGAAGGATGCGGCGGAGATGAAGGACGGCGTCTGCAGCGAAGCCTTGGTGATGCCGAGCAGAACCGGCTCGCCATAGGCAGGCTTCTTGCCCTCTTCGATCAGGCGGTCGTTGTTGTCATCGAGCTCGATGCGATCAACGTTGTCACCAACGATGTACTGGCTGTCGCCAGCATCGGTGATTTCAACCTTCTGCAGCATCTGACGAACGATCACCTCAATGTGCTTGTCGTTGATCACAACGCCCTGCAGACGATAGACTTCCTGGATTTCGTTCACGAGGTAGGAAGCCAGAGCCTCCACGCCCTTGATCGCCAGAATGTCGTGCGGCGCCGGGTTACCGTCGAGGATGTATTCACCCTTTTCGATATAGTCGCCTTCCTGAAGGTGGAAGGGCTTACCCTTCGGGATCAGGTATTCGACCGGCTCGACGCCATCTTCCGCAGGCTCGATCATCACGCGACGCTTGTTCTTGTAGTCGCGGCCGAGGCGGATCGTACCATCGATCTCAGCGATGATGGCGTGATCCTTCGGACGACGGGCTTCGAACAATTCCGCAACGCGCGGCAGACCACCGGTGATGTCCTTCGTCTTGGCGCTTTCCAGCGGCGAACGTGCAAGCACGTCACCCTGGGAGACCTTCGCACCCGGCTCGACCGACAGGATGGCGTCGACCGAGAGCTGGAAGCGGGCTTCGCCACCACGGGCCAGCTTCGCGACAGCGCCGGACGCGTCCTTGATGACGATCGCAGGCTTCAAGTCCGAACCGCGCGGCGTCGAACGCCAGTCAATGACCTGACGCTTGGTGATGCCGGTGGATTCGTCGGTTGCTTCCAGAACGGAGAGACCATCGACGAGGTCTTCGAAGTGAACGGTACCTTCGACTTCCGTCATCATCGGACGGGTGTAGGGGTCCCACTCCGCAAGACGCTGGCCACGCTTTACCTTGTCGCCATCATCAACGAAGATCTTCGAACCGTAAGCCACACGCTGTGTGGAACGTTCCGCGCCGCGCTCATCCAGGATCGTAACGGACATGTTACGGCCCATGGCGATGAGAACGCCTTCGGAGTTCCGCAGGATGTTGCGGTTCTTGATCTGGATCGTGCCTTCATAAGACGCTTCAAGGAACGACTGGTCGACCACGTTTGCCGTACCACCAAGGTGGAACGTACGCATGGTGAGCTGCGTGCCCGGTTCACCGATCGACTGAGCGGCGATAACGCCAACGGCTTCGCCCATGTTGACAGGCGTACCGCGTGCAAGGTCACGACCGTAGCAGACGCCGCAGACACCAACCTGCACTTCGCAGGTGAGCGCCGAGCGGATGCGAACGGACTGGATGCCAGCCTTCTCGATGGCAGCCACATCGGCTTCGTCGATCAGCGTACCGGCCTTGACGATGTTCTCGCCGGTGACCGGGTTGTCGATGTCGTCGAGAGCCGTACGACCGAGGATACGCGCGCCGAGCGAAGCAACCACCTGACCGGCATCGACAATGGCCGTCATGGTGAGGCCCTTGTCGGTGCCGCAATCCCTGGAGTTGACGATGCAGTCCTGCGCGACGTCGACGAGACGACGCGTCAGGTAACCCGAGTTCGCGGTCTTCAGGGCGGTGTCTGCGAGACCCTTACGGGCACCGTGGGTCGAGTTGAAGTACTCGTTAACGGTCAGGCCTTCCTTGAAGTTCGAGATGATCGGCGTCTCGATGATTTCACCCGACGGCTTCGCCATCAGGCCGCGCATGCCGCCCAGCTGACGCATCTGGTTCGGAGAACCACGAGCACCCGAGTGAGACATCATGTAGATGGAGTTCATCGGCTTCTGGCGGCCCGTTTCCGGATCGAACTCAACAGCCTTGATGCGTGCCATCATCTCCTCGGCGACCTTTTCGGTAGCCTTGCCCCAGGCGTCGACAACCTTGTTGTACTTTTCGCCCTGGGTGATGAGACCGTCATTATACTGCTGTTCGTATTCCTTCACGAGAGCTTCGGTGTCGCCAACGATCTTCACCTTGCTGTCAGGAATGACCATGTCGTCCTTGCCGAACGAAATGCCGGCGCGGCAGGCATGGGCAAAGCCGAGCTGCATGATGCGGTCACAGAAGATGACCGTGTCTTTCTGGCCGCAATGACGGTAGACCGTGTCGATCATCTTGGAGATGTTCTTCTTGGTCATTTCCTGGTTGCAGACGTCGAAAGGCACGTTGACGTTCTTCGGCAGAAGTTCGCCAATCAGCATACGGCCGGGGGTCGTCTCATGGATCTTCGAAACCGGCTTGCCATCGGCATCCACGGTCTTGAAGCGGCCACGGATCTTGGCATGCAGCGTCACGACCTTGTTTTCAAGCGCGTGATGCAGCTCACCGATGTCGGAGAAGGCCATGCCTTCGCCCGGCTCGTTCTGGTTCATGATCGACAGGTAATACAGGCCGAGAACCATGTCCTGCGAAGGAACGATGATCGGGTGGCCGTTTGCCGGATGCAGGATATTGTTGGTCGACATCATCAACACGCGCGCTTCCAGCTGGGCTTCCAGCGAGAGCGGTACGTGAACAGCCATCTGATCGCCGTCGAAGTCGGCGTTGAAGGCCGTGCAGACGAGCGGGTGCAGCTGGATGGCCTTACCTTCGACCAGCATGGGTTCGAAGGCCTGGATACCCAGACGGTGCAGCGTCGGTGCACGGTTCAGCAGAACCGGATGTTCGCGGATGACCTCGTCGAGGATATCCCAAACTTCAGGCTTTTCCTTTTCAACCAGCTTCTTGGCCTGCTTGACGGTCGAGGAGTAACCCTTGGCGTCGAGGCGGGCGTAGATGAACGGCTTGAACAGTTCGAGCGCCATCTTCTTCGGCAGGCCGCACTGGTGCAGCTTCAGTTCCGGACCGGTCACGATGACCGAACGGCCGGAATAGTCGACGCGCTTGCCGAGAAGGTTCTGGCGGAAGCGGCCCTGCTTGCCCTTGAGCATGTCGGAAAGCGACTTCAGCGGACGCTTGTTGGCACCCGTGATGACGCGGCCGCGACGGCCGTTGTCGAACAGCGCATCGACGGATTCCTGCAACATACGCTTTTCGTTGCGGATGATGATGCCAGGCGCACGAAGCTCGATCAGGCGCTTCAGACGGTTGTTACGGTTGATGACGCGGCGATAGAGATCGTTGAGGTCGGACGTCGCAAAACGGCCGCCATCCAGCGGAACCAGCGGACGCAGGTCCGGCGGGATCACGGGAACGACCTTCATGATCATCCATTCCGGACGGTTGCCGGATTCCATGAAGTTCTCGACGATCTTCAGGCGCTTCATCAGCTTCTTCTGCTTGAGATCGGACGTGGTCTCAGCAAGTTCGGCACGCAGGTCGCCGGCGATCTTTTCGAGGTTCATCGAAGCCAGCATCTCATAGATGGCTTCAGCGCCGATCATGGCGGTGAACTGGTCTTCGCCGAACTCGTCGACGGCGATCATGTACTCTTCTTCCGACAGAAGCTGGTTCTGCTTCAGCGAAGTGAGGCCAGGCTCGGTGACGATGTAGTTCTCGAAATAGAGAACGCGTTCGACATCCTTCAGCGTCATGTCGAGCAGGGTCGAGATACGCGAAGGAAGCGACTTCAGGAACCAGATGTGGGCAACCGGCGCTGCGAGCTCGATGTGGCCCATGCGCTCACGGCGAACGCGCGACAGCGTGACTTCGACGCCGCACTTTTCGCAGATGATGCCCTTGTACTTCATGCGCTTGTACTTGCCGCACAGGCACTCGTAGTCCTTGATCGGTCCGAAGATGCGCGCGCAGAAAAGACCGTCACGTTCAGGCTTGAACGTACGGTAGTTGATGGTTTCCGGCTTCTTGATCTCGCCGTAGGACCACGACAGGATTTTTTCCGGCGAAGCAATCGAGATCCGGATGGAATCGAAATGCTGCGCAGGCACCTGAGGATTGAAAAGATTCATGACCTCTTGGTTCATGCCTTGTCTCCTTGAGAGGCTAGCTGCTGCCCCTGTTTGCATCTGGACCGGCTTCTTCCCGGGTCGCCGTCCAGAGCTCTAAATACGGATTAACCGCACAATGCGGCGAAAGTGTCCCGAGCCGGCAACGACCGCCCGGGAAACCGGCAGGCGCCCATGCAGGCGCCCGCCTCTCTCAATTTTATTCCGCCGCGTCGGGCAGCTGGTCTTCCGGCTGGTTCTCGAGCTTCGAGTTTTCCAGCTCGACGGACAGGCCGAGCGACCGCATTTCCTTGACGAGAACGTTGAAGCTCTCGGGGATACCGGCTTCGAAGGTATCGTCGCCACGGACGATTGCTTCGTAAACCTTGGTGCGGCCGGCCACGTCGTCCGACTTGACGGTGAGCATTTCCTGCAGCGTGTAAGCCGCGCCGTATGCTTCCAGAGCCCAGACTTCCATTTCCCCGAAGCGCTGACCGCCGAACTGCGCCTTGCCGCCCAGCGGCTGCTGGGTAACGAGCGAGTAAGGGCCGATCGAGCGAGCGTGGATCTTGTCGTCGACAAGGTGGTTCAGCTTGATCATGTACATGTAGCCGACGGTCACCTTACGGTCGAACGGCTCACCGGTACGGCCGTCGTAAAGAACGGACTGGCCGGATTCATGCAGACCTGCCTTTTTCAGCATCGCCGCAACGTCAGGCTCATGCGCGCCGTCGAAGACCGGGGTCGCGATGGAAACACCGCGCTTGGCTTCTTCGGCAAGCTTGACGAGCGAGTCGTCGTCGAAACGCTGAACCTCGTCATTGGCTTCAGACGCGTAGATTTCCGTCAGCTCGCTGCGAAGCTCGCTGATGTCCATCGTCTTGCGATACTCTTCGAGCATCTCGCCGATCTTCTTGCCCATGCCTGCGCATGCCCATGCGAGGTGGGTTTCGAGGATCTGGCCGACGTTCATGCGCGAAGGCACGCCGAGCGGGTTCAAGCAGATGTCGACATGGGTGCCGTCTTCGAGGAACGGCATGTCTTCGACCGGAACGATACGCGAAACGACGCCCTTGTTACCGTGACGGCCGGCCATCTTGTCGCCCGGCTGGATCTTGCGCTTAACGGCAACGAAGACCTTGACCATCTTCATGACGCCCGGAGGCATTTCATCGCCGCGCTGGACCTTTTCGACCTTGTCCATGAAGCGCTGTTCAAGGCGCGACTTGGATTCGTCGTACTGACCGCGAAGTGCTTCGATCTCAGCCTGAGCCTTCTCGTCCTCGACGGCGAACATCCACCACTGCGAGCGGGGATATTCGGAGACGACGGCGTTGGAGAGCTCAACGCCCTTCTTGAAGCCCTTCGGACCGGCAATCGAAACCTGGCCACGCAGCATGTCGATCAGACGGCCGTAAACGTTACGGTCGAGGATCGCCTGCTCGTCGTCGCGGTCCTTTGCCAGACGCTCGATCTCTTCGCGCTCGATAGCCATCGCGCGCTCGTCCTTCTCCACACCGTGACGGTTGAAGACGCGGACTTCGACGACCGTACCGAACGTGCCCGGAGGCATGCGCATGGAGGTGTCGCGAACGTCGGAAGCCTTTTCACCGAAGATGGCGCGCAGAAGCTTTTCTTCCGGCGTCATCGGGCTTTCGCCCTTCGGCGTGATCTTGCCGACGAGGATGTCGCCCGGCTGAACTTCCGCACCGATGTAAACGATACCGGCTTCGTCGAGGTTCTTCAGCGCTTCTTCCGAAACGTTCGGAATGTCGCGCGTGATTTCTTCCGGACCAAGCTTCGTGTCGCGGGCCATCACTTCGAATTCTTCGATGTGGATGGAGGTGAACACGTCGTCGGAAACGATACGTTCCGACATCAGGATCGAGTCTTCGTAGTTATAGCCGTTCCAGGGCATGAACGCGACGAGCGCGTTGCGGCCGAGAGCCAGGTCACCGAGGTCGGTCGACGGACCATCCGCGATGATGTCACCCTTGGAGATGATGTCGCCGACGGAGACCAGCGGACGCTGGTTGACGCAGGTGTTCTGGTTCGAACGCTGGAACTTCTGCAGACGGTAGATGTCAACGCCGGACTTGCCTGCATCGAGATCTTCCGTAGCGCGGATAACGATACGCGTTGCGTCGACCTGATCGACGACGCCGCCGCGGCGAGCCGCGATGGCAGCGCCGGAGTCACGCGCAACGATCGGTTCCATGCCGGTGCCCACAAAAGGCGCCTCGGCGCGCAGAAGCGGAACGGCCTGACGCTGCATGTTCGAGCCCATGAGAGCGCGGTTGGCGTCGTCGTTTTCCAGGAACGGAATGAGAGCCGCTGCGACCGAAACGAGCTGCTTCGGTGAAACGTCCATCAGGTTGATGTTGTCCCGCGGTGCGAGCATGACTTCGCCCGAGTGACGGCAGACGACGAACTCTTCCGAGAAAGAACCGTCTTCATTAAGCGGCGCGTTGGCCTGCGCGACGTAATACTTCGCTTCTTCCATCGCGGAGAGGTAGATAACGTCGTTGGTGACCTTGCCCTCGGTGATCTTGCGGTACGGGCTCTCGATGAAGCCGTACTTGTTGACGCGGGCAAAGGTTGCAAGCGAGTTGATCAGACCGATGTTCGGGCCTTCCGGCGTCTCGATCGGGCAAATACGGCCGTAATGGGTCGGGTGAACGTCGCGGACTTCGAAGCCGGCGCGCTCACGGGTCAGACCACCCGGTCCAAGAGCCGAAAGACGGCGCTTGTGGGTGATTTCCGAAAGCGGGTTCACCTGGTCCATGAACTGCGACAGCTGCGAGGAACCGAAGAACTCGCGAACGGCAGCAGCTGCCGGCTTCGCGTTGATCAGGTCCTGCGGCATCACGGTGTCGATTTCGATCGAGGACATACGTTCCTTGATCGCACGTTCCATGCGCAGAAGGCCCAGACGATACTGGTTTTCCATCAGCTCGCCGACCGAACGGACACGGCGGTTGCCGAGGTTGTCGATGTCGTCGATTTCGCCCTTGCCGTCGCGCAGCTCGACCAGCATCTTGACGACCGCGAGGATGTCTTCCTTGCGCAGGGTGCGCACGGTGTCTTCCGCGTCGAGGTCGAGACGCATGTTCATCTTCACGCGGCCAACGGCCGACAGATCGTAACGCTCTGCATCGAAGAACAGCGAGTTGAACATCGCTTCCGCCGAATCCATGGTCGGCGGCTCACCCGGACGCATGACGCGGTAGATGTCGAACAGCGCTTCCTGACGGTTCTCGTTCTTGTCCGCAGACAGCGTGTTGCGGATATAGGCGCCAACATTGACGTGGTCGATGTTGAGAACCGGAATCTCGTCAAAACCGGACTGCAGGATCAGTCCCAGCGTCTTCTCGTCGATTTCGTCGCCAGCTTCGAGGTAGATTTCACCCGTCTCGTAGTTGACGATATCTTCGGCGAGATAATTGCCGTACAGGTCTTCGTCGGTCGCCTTCAGCGCCTTGAGGCCCTTTTCGGAGAGCTGGCGGATCACGCGCGGCGTCAGCTTCTTGCCGGCCTCGACGACGACTTCGCCGGTATCGGCGTCGATCATGTCGGTGACGACCTTGGCGTTCTTCAGCGCTTCGGGCTGGAACGGAATGCGCCAGCCGTCGCCATCGCGCTCATAGGAAGCCTTGGTGTAGAAGGTCGACAGAATGTCTTCGCCGTCCATGCCAAGCGCCATCAGGAGCGAGGTTACGGGCAGCTTGCGGCGGCGGTCGATACGCGCATAGACGATGTCCTTGGCGTCGAATTCGATATCAAGCCAGGAACCGCGATAGGGGATCACGCGCGCAGCGAAGAGCAGCTTGCCGGAAGAGTGGCTCTTGCCCTTGTCGTGGTCGAAGAACACGCCCGGCGAACGGTGCATCTGCGAAACGATGACGCGCTCGGTGCCGTTGACGATGAACGTGCCATTATTAGTCATGAGCGGCATGTCGCCCATGTAAACGGACTGTTCCTTGATGTCCTTGATGGACTTCGCACCCGTATCTTCATCGATATCGAACACGATGAGGCGCAGCGTTACTTTCAGCGGCGCTGCATAGGTCAGATCGCGCTGACGGCACTCCTCGACGTCGAACTTCGGCGCTTCGAATTCGTAGGATACGAATTCAAGCATGGACGCGCCCGAGAAATCGGTGATCGGGAATACGGATTTAAATACGGCATTCAATCCCTCGTCGGGACGGCCACCCTTGGGCTCGTCAACCATGAGAAACTGGTCATACGAAGCCTTCTGAACCTCGATGAGGTTCGGCATTTCCGCTACTTCTGGAATTTTGCCGAAAAACTTGCGTACGCGCCTGCGACCGTTAAACGAAAGGGTCTGAGCCATCGTCGCTCCTTTAAAATTGCATCCGGGCCTGCAACGGACGGGAACCGATGGCCAGTCGATCCCGTCAAGCAATGGGTAACATCAATCTCGTTCCACATCCCGGATCGATCAGGCCGGATTGCCTAGATGAGCCGGTTCGGAACCATTCTCTTGAAGAACCCATTACCCAAAAGCCGTTTTCAAGCGGCTTTTGGGTAATAAGTTTCAGAAACGATGACGACGGAAAGGGGCATTAAACCCCTTCCCGCCAGCAATCGCAAGATTACTTAACGTCAACCTTGGCGCCTGCGTCTTCAAGCTTCTTCTTGAGATCAGCAGCTTCAGCCTTGGAAACGGCTTCCTTGACCGGCTTCGGAGCGCCTTCAACGAGGTCCTTGGCTTCCTTGAGGCCGAGGCCGGTGATGCCGCGAACTTCCTTGATGACGTTGATCTTGTTGGCGCCAGCGTCAACCAGGATAACGTCAAACTCGGTCTTTTCTTCTTCCGGAGCAGCAGCAGCAGCAGCGCCGCCAGCAGCAGCAACGGCTACCGGAGCAGCAGCGGAAACGCCCCACTTTTCTTCGAGAAGCTTGGACAGTTCTGCAGCTTCCAGAACGGTCAGCGAGGAGAGGTCTTCTACGATCTTTGCGAGATCAGCCATTTTGATAGTTCCTTTTGTTCAGTTCGAACCAGTTTGAATATTTACAGCGAAAAACCGCCTTAAGCGGCTTCGTCCTTCTTGGCGTAAGCCGAGAACACCCGTGCCAGCTGGCTTGCAGGTGCTGCGACAACCGTAGCGACGCGCGTTGCCGGGGCATTGAGAAGGCCCAGCAGCTTTGCACGCAGCTCGTCGAGCGAAGGCAGGGTCGCAAGCGACTTGACTGCTTCGGCGTTGAGCGTGGTTGCGCCCATGGCGCCGCCCAAAACAACGACCTTGTCGTTGGTCTTGGCGAAATCCATGACGACTTTCGGAGCGATCATCGGGTCAGTGCTGTATGCAATCAGCGTCTGGCCCTTGAAGAGATCTGTCATCCCTTCCGACTCCGTACCCTGAAGAGCGATCTTGGCCAGGCGGTTCTTCGCGACCTTGACGGTGCCTCCGGCAGCGCGCATCTTCGAACGGAAGTCGTTCATCTGCGCAACGGTGACACCAGCATAGTGGGCCACGACAACCGAACCGGAAGCCTTGAAGACTTCGTTCAGCTCCGTGACGAATTCGCGTTTTTCCGCTCTTTCCACTGTCTGTCTCCAGTAGACGGGACCACATGATTGTGAACCCGTCGGGTTTGCCTTTGCCCCAAGGGACCTTTTTACAAAGATCCCGAGCGACGCTCGAGGATCCTGTCCCCCGCTCTGTCGCCGCAAACGGCTTCAGGCACAGGCACACCAGGTTCGAACCGGACAGTCAGGCATCGACAGATGCCTCAAATCCAGCCTCACCCGTCTCATGCGGGTTGAATGATTAAGGCCAAGTCCCGAAAGACAAGGCCACCCGCAATCTCGGACAGGAGTTCCGGGTTTCCCCGGAAATCTCCGGCTCCCTGGGAGCCGGAAATTCTTTTATTCACACCTCCGTCAGGAAGCGCGAGAATTGACTAAGCCGTAACCGACGAAGGGTCGATCTTGACGCCTGGACCCATGGTCGAGGAAATCGCGACGCGCTTGACGTAGTTGCCCTTGGCACCCGTCGGCTTTGCCTTGATGACAGCATCGGCAAAAGCCTTGATGTTCTCTTCAAGAGCCTTGGCGTCAAACGAAGCCTTGCCAACGCCAGCGTGTACGATACCGGCCTTTTCGACGCGGAATTCGACAGCGCCGCCCTTGGATGCCTTGACAGCACCGGCAACGTCCATGGTCACGGTTCCGACCTTCGGGTTCGGCATCATGCCGCGCGGGCCGAGTACCTTGCCGAGACGGCCGACGAGCGGCATCATGTCCGGGGTCGCGATGCAACGATCGAAGTCGATCTTGCCGCCCTGGACGATTTCAACCAGTTCTTCCGCACCAACCACGTCAGCGCCGGCAGCCTTGGCTTCGTCAGCCTTGGCGCCACGGGCGAAAACGGCGACGCGAACGTCACGGCCGGTGCCGTTCGGCAGGTTGACAACGCCACGAACCATCTGGTCCGCATGGCGCGGGTCAACGCCGAGGTTCATCGAAACTTCAACGGTTTCGTCGAACTTGGCGACAGCACGTTCCTTGACCATCGAGATGGCGTCGGTGAGAACGTAGAGCTTGTTGGGATCCACACCTTCGCGGATCTTCTGAATGCGCTTTGCTACCTTGGCCATGATCAACCTACCACTTCCAGGCCCATGGCGCGGGCAGAACCCTCAACCATTGCCATTGCGCCTTCGATGTCGGCTGCGTTCAGATCCTTCATCTTGGCTTCAGCGATCGTCTTGACCTGAGCCTTGGTGATGGAGCCGACCTTGGCGCCCTTGCCAGGCGTCTTGGAGCCAGAGGTGATCTTTGCTTCCTTCTTCAGCCAGTAGGTCATCGGCGGCTGCTTCATGACGAAGGTGAAGGACTTGTCCTGGTAGTAGGTGATGACGACCGGGATCGGCATACCCTTTTCCATTTCCTGCGTGGCGGCATTGAACGCCTTGCAGAATTCCATGATGTTAATGCCACGCTGACCAAGTGCCGGACCGATCGGCGGGGACGGATTGGCCGACCCAGCCTTTACCTGCAACTTGAGCTGGCCTGCAACTTTCTTAGCCATATCTCTCTGCCTTTCAATTCAAACCGGTTGCCCGGCTTCTCTTAAGCCGGATTGCTCCGGCGGCTGCGGTTGCGTGGTGCGGCGCCCTGCCCCGGCTTAAAGAGCCAGCTTGCCTTCCACGCGCTTGGGGCTTCGCCCCGCCAATCAGACCTTCTCGACCTGATTGTATTCCAGCTCGACCGGCGTAGCGCGGCCGAAAATCGAAACTTCCACCTTCAGGCGCGAACGCTCTTCGTCTACATCCTGAACCACGCCGTTGAACGACGCGAACGGACCGTCGGAAACGCGAACCTGTTCGCCGATCTCGAACGAAACCGACGACTTCGGACGCTCGACACCTTCCTGAACCTGACCGAGAATACGCTCGGCTTCATAATCCGGGATCGGAACAGGCTTGCTGTCCGAACCGAGGAAACCGGTAACCTTCGGCGTGTTCTTGATGAGGTGGTAGGCCTCATCCGTCAGGTTGGCGCGCACCAGCACGTAACCTGGAAAGAACTTGCGCTCGCTATCGACCTTGCGACCGCGACGCACCTCGACAACCTTTTCGGTCGGCACGAGGATTTTTTCAAAAAGATGATCCAGACCCTTCTGACGGGCTTTTTCTTCGATCGACTCAGCGACCTTCTTTTCAAAATTCGAATAAGCGTGAACGATGTACCAGCGCGCTGCCATTTTTTTCTCCGTTCGATCCTTCTACCGGGCCTTTGAGCGTGCCGTTACCGGCCAACGTTCAACACCAGGCTGAGCAGCCAGCCGATGAGCTGGTCCGCAGCAAAGAAGAACAGAGCCGCAAAAATGACCATCACCAGCACCATTGCCGTCGAAATCATGGTCTCGCGGCGCGACGGCCAAGTGATCTTTGACGCTTCGGCGCGAACCTGCTGCAGAAACGTAAACGGGTTGGTTTTGGATGCCATTGACTGCCCACGCAATTACGGCGCGTAAAGCCGAACTAATCAGCCCCACGCACCGCGTGTCTGTTTTGACCCTACATAAACACCGATTCCGCTTTTAACAAGAGGAAATCGACATTCGGCGAAATTCGCCGGTAAACCGGCCCCATCTGCCATGCAGCGAAAACCGCGCTTGCGAATGGAAAGTGGCAGGGGCAGAGGGGCTCGAACCCCCGACCTGCGGTTTTGGAGACCGCCGCTCTACCAACTGAGCTATACCCCTTTGTCACCTGAATCGACCGCGAAATCGCTTGGCCAATTCGGTATGCGCTCCTTTAAGGTGCAGGGAAAAGAATGGCAAGAGCTTTTTGTCACTTGTCCGAAGTTTATCCCCGCCGCGCTTTGCCCTCTTCAGGCAACGCCGTGCCGGCTCAAGGTTCGACCTATGGACTATCGACTGGATAAGCGGTCCCGGCATCGCGCTTGCGTTTGGCATGGGCGATCCGGCGCGCGACCGAGCGCTTCCACTTCTTCAGCGTCGCGAGGGAAAAGAATCGTTGCGCCTGCAGCATCCACCCGGCAAAGCCGCGCGGTGTCTTGGAGCCGTAATTGCTTCTGCCATAACCGAGATGGGTGACCTTCGTCTCGGAAAGCCAGGCCATGATTACCCCTTGATCCTTGTAATAGAGGCTGATCTCGGCTTCGCTGGCGAAACCGGCATAGCCATGCGGAAGCTTTCGATAATCGGCCAGCCGCTTCAGCGTCGGATTGAAGGTAAAGCTGTGCCAAACCCGGTGAGCGGCCGGCGGTATCTTCCAGTATCCGCGATCGCCCGGCCCCGCCGATATCTTCTTGATGGCAGCAGGCATGTCCTCATCGGTCCGCAACTGGACAAGCCCGACCTCGGGCTCACGCTTCAACACCTCAAGGCCCCGCGCAACAATTCCCTCGACCGGAAAAGTCCAGTCATCTTCAAGGTGAAGGATGTAAGGTGTCTGAACCTGCGAATAGGCCTTATCGATGGAGCGGTGCTGGCCAAGATTGACGCCGTTCAGGATAACCCTGAGCGGCTGGTCAGGGTAACGGGCGGGAATATCCAGTACCGTCGCATCGTCCGAATCTTCGATGACGATGAACTCATGCAGGGGATAATCATTCGTCGCAAAAAAAGCGTCCAGCGTTGCGACCAAAAGGTCCGGACGACGGTGACTCGTCAGAACCGCGGTTAAATCAGACATTGGAATACGCCCCTCCCAAGCGACGCACGCCGCACTTACACGCAATCGAGACGCCAGTCCTGTGGCGACCCAAAGCCAGTTGAACCCGGCCGATTTCGGCGGAACCTAAAAATTTTTGGTGTCATTATCAAGTATAAAAGCCCAGCCAGGAGAGCATACAAACAAAAACGGCGGCACCCATGGCGCCGCCGTTTTTTGTTTTATTCCACATCCGGTCGCCCGGCTGAAAGATTACTCGACGATCGAAGCAACGATGCCTGCGCCGCGTGCAAATCGCGCTTGCGCGCCATTTGCACATCTTGACTGCCGTCGGCAGGCTTACGGCATCGTTAGCGATCGTTATTCAACGATCGAAGCGACGATGCCTGCGCCGACGGTACGGCCGCCTTCGCGGATAGCGAAGCGCAGCTTTTCTTCCATCGCGATCGGAACGATCAGCTCGACGTCAACCGTGACGTTGTCGCCAGGCATAACCATTTCCGTGCCTTCAGGAAGCGTCACGATGCCCGTCACGTCCGTGGTACGGAAGTAGAACTGCGGACGGTAGTTCGTGAAGAACGGCGTATGACGGCCGCCTTCTTCCTTCGTCAGGATGTAGGCTTCAGCCTTGAACTTCTTGTGCGGCTTGACCGAACCCGGCTTGCACAGAATCTGACCACGCTCGACGCCGTCACGGTTAACACCGCGAACCAGTGCACCGATGTTGTCGCCAGCCTGGCCCTGGTCGAGCAGCTTGCGGAACATTTCAACGCCGGTAACAGTCGTCTTCGAGGTCGGACGGATGCCGACGATTTCGACTTCTTCGCCAACCTTGACGATACCGCGCTCAACGCGACCCGTCACAACCGTACCACGGCCAGAGATCGAGAACACGTCTTCGATCGGCATCAGGAACGGCTGGTCGATCGGACGCTCAGGCGTCGGGATGTAGGCGTCAACCTGAGCCATCAGCTCGCGGATCGCGTCTTCACCGATCTTCTTGTCGCTGTCTTCAAGAGCAGCAAGCGCCGAACCCTTGACGATCGGAATGTCATCGCCCGGGAAGTCGTAGGACGACAGAAGTTCGCGAACTTCAAGCTCGACGAGCTCGAGAAGCTCGGCGTCGTCAACCTGGTCGACCTTGTTGAGGAACACGACGATCGCCGGAACGCCAACCTGACGGGCAAGCAGGATGTGCTCGCGGGTCTGCGGCATCGGGCCGTCAGCGGCAGAGCAAACCAGGATCGCGCCGTCCATCTGGGCAGCACCGGTGATCATGTTCTTCACGTAGTCGGCGTGGCCGGGGCAGTCAACGTGCGCATAGTGACGGTTCGCCGTCTCATACTCAACGTGCGCCGTCGAAATCGTGATACCACGGGCCTTTTCTTCAGGCGCGGCGTCGATCTGGTCATACGCCTTGAATTCGCCGAAGAACTTCGTGATCGCTGCCGTCAGCGACGTCTTGCCATGGTCAACGTGACCGATCGTGCCAATGTTGACGTGCGGCTTATTGCGCTCAAACTTGCTCTTTGCCATGTGAATTGCTTCCTGTGAACGTGAAGTAGTTTCCCCGGCGAACCGGTTTGGTGTCGCCGTTTAAGGCTTTGTAAGCGAATGCGCAAGACTTAATTGCGAAAGCGCCTGCGCGCGCGGCTTAAGTGCACCTCGAGCCGCGTATATGGTGCACACCTGGAGGCATTTAAAGCCCGACAGGCCGTCACACCATGGCGATACGCCGAAGGCCATCCTCTCCCCTCGCGATCACTAATCAAGATATTTCCATCACAACTTCTTTACCGCTGCGGCCTTCTTGGCTTAAGGACAATTTATCGCCGGGGGGAGACGGGCGATCAGACGGGCGTGCCGGTTGGCGCCATCCATCGATCCGCCGCTTCCCCCCGCGTCCTTCTTTCCGGTTCAGGACAAACCCATGGAAATTTTTACAGCCGCCGGCTTCACGGCATTCTTGCAGGTCATCGCAATCGACCTCGTCCTGGCGGGCGACAACGCCATCGTCATCGGCCTTGCGGCCGCCGGCCTGCCCGCCCATCTCCGCCGCAAGGCGATCCTCGTCGGCATCATCGCCGCCACCGTGCTGCGTATCGGTTTTGCCGCCATCACCGTGCAGTTGCTCTCAATCGTCGGTCTCCAGCTTTTCGGCGGCCTGTTGCTCGCCTGGGTATGCTGGAAGATGTGGTCGGAACTGCGCGAGGCCGCAGGCTCAATGGAAGACGAGGTCACCGACGAAGAGGCCGACCTGACGAAGGGTCACAAGACCTTCTTCCAAGCGGCGACCCAGATCGTGATTGCCGATGTTTCGATGTCCCTCGACAACGTCCTTGCCGTCGCCGGCGCTGCGCAGGAACATGTCACCGTGCTGATTATCGGCCTTGTCGTTTCGATCGCGCTCATGGGGCTCGCCGCCAACTTCGTCGCCAAGCTGCTGCACCGCTACCGCTGGATTTCCTATCTCGGCCTCATGGTCATTATCTATGTGGCGCTGAACATGCTTTATCACGGCACGATCGAGGTTCTGCCTTACATCAGGCCCTACCTCGGCTGAGACCGCCATTCAAGATGACACCACAAAGGCCCGGAAACGCCCGTTTCCGGGCCTTTTCATTGGCCGATCGGCGCATACGGCCGCTCCCGTTTCGACCGGCTGCAGAACAGGAAGAATCGGTCGCCACGGTGGCTTTCGAAAATGGACAAGACAGGGAAATCATCAATTTTTGCCAATGGTTTCTGCCAGTTGAGGTCAGCCACGGGCAAGCCTAGGGAGTTAGTTAGAGAGTCATAATAATAAAAAGAAAGGTAAAGCTGCCAATGGCTTATGACTGGAGTGGCGGGCGAACCCGCCGCCTTCGCAGGGTAAGGCTCGGCGTTGTCGCCAGCTCCCTTATCCTGCTGGCGCTTCTAGCGTCGCTCGTTCTTGGTTGAACGCGCCACGCGCGCACTTCCACGCTGACCGGCGGCATGGCAAGGTTTCAGAAACCGCCCTGCCGCCGCTCCATGGCTCCGCCGCCGCTCAGGATTTCTTCACATCAACGCAGTGAGTCGGCTGTTTCATCTCCGGATCAGCCATCACGTCGTAGAGATCCGCCTCGTCCCCCTTCGACCACCAGACATAGACGCCGCTCTCATATCGCGCGCCGGACCCGGAAATGACATTGGCGGCAACGGTCACGCCACTTTTCAGCCCAAGCCGCACGAGACTGATATCACCCGCATTGAAATAGACGGCCTCGACCTTGTCGGACCCGCACTGGTAAGTGGTCTCAACCTTCTCGACCACCGTGTCTTTCGTGAGCGGAATCACCAGATCGTCCGCCATGGCGGCGGGCGCGGCGAACAGGCTGACGGTTGCGAGGGTGAGCAGGGTTGCTGATTGTTTCATGATGGCCTCTCCGGTTTCCTGACATAGGTGACGCCAGTATAGCCAAAATATGGCAGGGGTGTCCTTACGTATAAAATATGCATTACGACAATACCCCGGCCACACTGACGCAGGATATTCAGGAATTTTCTTTAATACTTATATATCGAGGCAGATTCAGCGAAACAGCCAATAAACGACGCCAAGGATAACGGTCCACATCAGCAGGGATATGGCGAGAACCGTGAGATAATTTCGAAATCGTCTTGTCATCCGCCCACTTGCCGGCGGGACCTATTGGAATGCCGCCGAAGTTGAATTGCTGGATGCGGGTCGAGCCGCAGCGTCAACCCGTCTTTATCAAGAGAATAAATCGCAAGCCATTCACAGATCTTACCCCTAAAACGGGGTGGTCCAAGTCACGCTGTTTCCGGCAGCAAGACGTCCGCAAGCCGGTCGTGAGCGGGGATGTTACGCCACCCTTGTTCGCCGGCAACGGCAGAAAGGGTATAAACATCAAGGCCGGCGTAGTTCGGACACGCCCCGACCGTCCTGGATTAAGCACTGGCGCGGGTAGACACTGATCAACCCGCGCCAGCTTACGTCAGCTCTTGAGCGCCGTATTGCACAGGCTCCAATAACCGCCACCCTTCTGGATCCACTTGAGATCACCGAGCGTGCCGTCATTTTTGTTCTTGTGATAGGAGTCGACGCAGGTCTTCAGCCGGGCCTTAGCCGGGGTTTCGCTGGAGTATTTTTTATCGACAGCACTCGGGAAAGCCACGCCCTTCGGGGCCTTCATCGTCGGTTTTTCAGGCTCTTTTTCAGTCGTCGCAGCGACCTGCTTGTCATCGGCTGCATCTTCGGCGGCGGCTTCGCTGCCGCAGAACTTCGCTCGATAGTCGTTCCACTTGATATCCTTGGCGGAACCGTCGGCTTTCGCCGCCTGATATTTCACGCTGCACTCCTTCATGGTGAGTGCGGCCGCGGGGGAAACGAACGCCGCCGATGCCAGCAGCGCGAATGAGGAGAGAATGACAGCCTTGTTAAACATGGAAGACTCCCGTGTGCATGATTGCCGGGCGACTATCCGACCGGATTTTCCACTTGTCAACGAGCAGCGCAGCAGGCGTGCAATGCCCTGATGAAGCCGGATAAAACGGCCTAGCTGGGCGTGAGATGCGGTCGCCGTCGCATGCAACGTGTAGTCGGGATAACCTCCATCAAGAATCACGTATTCGTGTGAAGTCAATCCCTCACCGGAACGAAATTCCTAAATTTTCGTTAGCATCTCGAACGAATAACGAGGATTTATCGATGTTGAGGATGCCGAAGACTATCTCCGCGCTCGCTCTTGGCGTCGCATTATCTGCCGCTTCAATCGCGCCCGCCAATGCCCTGAGCCTTATTCAACCCGCCTACGAAACGAAGGCCCAGCCGTCCGACCAGCGAGGCTACCCCGCGACCGCTTTTGCAGCCGGAAAAGGCGAAGACGCCACATTGGAGGGCTACGCCCTCTCACAGAGCGAAATCAACCACGTCAAATGGTGCGCTGCGCGTTACGCATCCTACCATCCGACAGACAATAGCTATATGGCGCCCACCGGCAGCCGTACCCAGTGTCGCTCGCCCTATTAACGGGCAAGCGGCGCAACGCTTCCGCGAAAACAAGATAAAATTTACCTTAAATTCGATTGATCTGAACCTTTTCAACCGGCCGCCGTTTGACACGCAAGCGAATGGGGAAAGCATGATGTTGTGGAATTTGGACAAATTGAATCAAGAGCGCATTGACCTGATTGAGGTTATCGGCGCGCTGCGTCGTGCGGAGCGCATGGCGACCCATGATCGTGCGACGATCTTCGAGGAAATAACTGCCCATATGAGCAGGTTGAGCGAATTGGATGCCGAAAGACTGCGGCTTCAGTCGACCCTGGAGCCCTCCTGAAGCCAAGAATGGTCGCTTCCTGGCCAAGCCGCTGCGTCAGGTTACGCGCACACAATAAGCCCGAAAACCAAACGAACGCGCAAACACCAGCTGATTGTATAAATTTTTGGAAAGTTTGGAGCGGGTAGCGGGAATCGAACCCGCGTATTCAGCTTGGAAGGCTGCTGCTCTACCATTGAGCTATACCCGCGGTGGTGATTTCGATCCGTGCAGAATGGTGGAGGGAGTTGGATTTGAACCAACGTAGGCGTAGCCAACGGATTTACAGTCCGTCCCCTTTAACCACTCGGGCATCCCTCCAGCTTTCTGCTAGGATCGAGCGACCAAGCTCTTCAGATTTCGCTGCGGCGAAGCGCCGTTGCGTCGTCTGTGGCGCGTATATGACGGCCTCGTTCGTTTCTGTCAACACGCCCTTTCACGAATTTTCTGGAAAAAATTCAAACCGCTTTGCCGCCCTGTGGATTATCGCGGGGGCTGGTGCGCGGCTGCTCGCGGAGATATAAGGCGCCATGAGCAAAGACGATACCAATAACAAATCCACCCGCGACACGCACTACGCCAACCTGCGCCGTGCCGTGCGCGACGCCAAGCGTGAGCGTGGCGAAATTCCGACCCCGCAGCAGCCGAAGCGCCGCAACCGTGGCGCAGACGACTGGAAGCCGCCGCAGCTGGCGCCGGATCAGGTTCATCTCTATGGCCTTCACACCGTGCGCGCCGCGCTCGCCAATCCCGAGCGGCAGATCGTCAAGCTCTCCGTCACCCAGAATGCCTTCGCGCGGCTGGACATCGGTGAAGCGGAGGCGCAGCCATTCCCGGTTGAGATTGTCTCGCCTCAGGATATCGACCGCGTGCTCGGCCCGGAAGCGATCCATCAGGGCGTAATGCTGGAAACCCGACCGCTGCCGGTCAAGCGGCTCGGCGCGCTGAAGGACAGCCCGCTCATTCTCGTGCTCGATCAGGTCACCGATCCGCACAATGTCGGCGCCATCATGCGCTCGGCAGTCGCCTTCAACGCCGGGGCGGTCATTACCACAATGCGTCACAGCCCGACCGAGTCGGGCGTGCTGGCAAAATCGGCATCCGGCGCGCTGGAACTCATTCCCTATATCCAGATCACGAACCTGGCGGATGCGCTGGGCGAGTTGCATAAACTCGGTTTCTTCTCCGTCGGACTGGATTCGGAAGGCCCTGCCCCCATCGAGCAGACGTTCAGCGGTGAAAAAATTGCGCTGGTTCTCGGCGCCGAGGGCAAGGGGCTGCGGCAGAAGACCCGCGAAACAGTGTCCGCGCTCGCCCGTCTCGATATGCCAGGCGAGATCAAATCGCTCAACGTTTCGAACGCCGCAGCGATCGCGCTTTATGCAACGCAGCAATTTCTGGGCAAAGCGTCGGCCTGACGCTTTCCCTTCCTTGCGAAATGGAAACGCGCATCGCATGCTGCGCCTTTGTCATTGCGCACGGAGAATATCTCAACATGACTGAGCAGACCATTAAACCGACCGGCGAGCTGACGTTGCGAACGCTCGCCATGCCGGCCGACGCCAATCCGGCCGGTGATATTTTCGGCGGCTGGGTCATGTCTCAGATGGACTTGGCAAGCGGCATCCGCGCCGCAGAACGGTCCCGCTGTCGCGTGGTCACGGCCGCAGTCAAGGAAATGGCCTTTGAACTGCCGGTGAAGATCGGCGATACGCTATCCATCTACACCGATATCGCCCGCGTCGGACGCACCTCCATTACGCTGACTGTCGAAGCCTGGGCGCAGCGCTCCCGCTACGACAAGCTGGAAAAGGTAACGGCTGGCACCTTCATCATGGTGGCCATGGACGAAAACGGACAGCCGACCCCCATTCCCGCTGCGGAGTAACCACCGCGAACTCGGGTGGCGACGTCGCCACCCCTCACCCATCGCCTACTGGAAACCTAAGGTGCCAAGCGCCCCCTCACGCCTGGCCGACAATTGGCGCCGAGGGAAACGCCGCGCAATAGAAGGCAATATTCGCCATGAAGCGATCGGCAAAATCGAATGCGGAGTTTGGTGGAAACAGCCTGACGCCATGCCAGGCTGTGTTTACCGGCGATAGACTAAACGCCGCGCTCAGAACATCGTGTTGCTGTTCGCTGCATTTTCCGGAACGGGCTGGATCACGTCCCAATGTTCGGTGATCTTGCCGTCGGTCACACGGAAAATATCGACGATGGCCGTGCCGCGGTCACCATCATTTTCCGTCGAATGAATGTGCAGATAGACCAGATCACCATCCGTCGCGCTGCGCACGATCCGGGCTTTTGACTGCGGATTTTCCTTGAAGAAACCGGTGAAGTAATTGACGAAGGGCGCCTTTCCATCCGGTACCATGGGATTGTGCTGCTTGTAGCTATCGACAAGCATCGTAGCTCCCTTCTCCACCTCATGCTTGTTGAAGACCGTGTCGTAAAACTCGATCACCAGCTTGCGATTGGCTTCTTCCTGGCCGAAATCCCGCTTTGCGGTTTCGGCCAGCAGCGGTCCGGCCATTAACCCCGGTGCAAGCGCGAGCGTGACGACAGCGAGGCGACGTGTGAGAAAATTCATGGATCGCACCTTTCAATAACCGACGGTAAAACGCTGACGGGAATGCTGCGGCTTCTCGATTTCATCGACAAGCGCGACGGCATAATCTTCAAAGGAAATGCGGCTCCCCGCCTCGTTGCTGAGAAGACTATCCTTGCCGATGCGGAATTTGCCCGTTCGGTCCCCCGGCACGAATTCGGCTGATGGTGACAGGAAGGTCCAATCGAGTTCCTTTTCATGCTTCAGCAGATCCAGAAACTCGGCGCCCTTGGTCGCCTCGGCCTTATAGGCGGCCGGGAAATCCGGCAGGTCGACCACGCGTTGGCCCGGTGCGATTTCGAGGCTTCCGGCACCACCGACTACAAGATACCGCGGAACGCCGGAGGCCCGCACGGCCTCGATCAGCGTCTTCGGATCACTCGCCGTAAAATGGACCGAGCTGATCACGGCATCGTGACCCCTCAAAAGCGCGGCAAGCGCTTCACCATCGAACACATCGCCCGTCTTTGCCACCACGCCGCGCAGGGTGGCAATTTTTTCGGGGTGGCGGGCGATCGCCGTCACCTCATGTCCCCGGTCGGAAAGCTCCTTCAGAATACGGGACCCGGCATTGCCGGATGCACCGATGAGCGCGATTTTAGCCATGACATCTTTCCTCTTGTGAATATCGTTATCGGTCTAATTTATAGACCGCGAGAAACAGCTATGGTATCCCAGCGCTGGCCGCAAGAAGTCAGCGGCGGCTGATCTGGTCACATGGCAATGACCTACATGGCGACGGGCACAGGAATAGGATATGGCGCAAACGCAAACCAAAGAGTCATTCAACTTTGAGCAGCCCTGTCCTATCCGGGATGTGCTGGACCGTATTGGCGATCAATGGAGCCTGCTTGTTCTGGAAGCCCTGCAGGGCGGCGTGCAGCGTTTCAACGAGTTGAACCGCAAAATTGACGACATTTCCAAGCAGATGTTGTCCCGCACGCTCAAACGGCTGGAAGAAGACGGCTTCATCCGACGCACGGTTTACGCCGAGGTTCCTCCGCGGGTGGAATATGAACTGACCAGTCTCGGCCGCTCGTTTCTGGTGCCGATGCAGCTGCTCGTGCAATGGGCAGACGAGAACCATGTCCGCATCTGCAAGGCCCGCCTGCACTATTCCGAGAACGATAGTCGGAGTTGACGGGAAAGCGCCGCGGAGTGCGTCGTGCTCCATGGTCTCCTCGAGGATCTCGAGAAACAGCTCGTCGCGCCGGTCAAGGATACTATCGTCAAAACTTGGCGTCGTTTCAGTAATCATCCCTTGGAGGAACCCCTGGCGGTTGAACGCCTGGGCCCTCCCTGAAAACCAGCCGCGTCTATCCCAGCCGGTAAGCCTTACAAACCAACCCGTCCGACTGGCGATAGGTCGTGAAGCCCATGGCCTCATAATAGGCCTGCCCCAGCAGGTTGTCGGCACCGATGCTGGCGTCGATATTCTGGAGACCTTTCGTTTCCGCCGCCTGACGCGTCGCCAAAAATAGTGCGGAACCGACGCCTTTTCTCGCCGCCCGCGGACTTACATGGGTGCCGATGATGCCCCAGCCTTGCGCAACACCATAGGGATTGTCCGGTCGCGCATAGCGCAACGACTGAAACCCAAGGATACGCCCATCCTCGTCTTCGGCGACCGAGCATTCGATACGGTCGGAGTGCTCGATATAATTTGCCAGCACCGTGGTGACATCCGTCGGCGCTTTGCGCAGGCCAGCCGAAAATATCTCGTTCTGGACCTCGGCCATCGCTGCTGCATCATCGCTCGTTGCGGGCCGTATTTTCATCGGCAAATTACCTCACATATCTTGAGATCAATCTCGAATCGCGATCAAGCCGCTTTTGCTTCGGCGCGGTGTCCGCACCAGTTTATGGCTCGAAATCGCCGTTCGCCAAAGCGGAATCGATTTCCGCCGAGTTCAAGGGACCGACACCATCCGCGCCGCAACGCATTCGCGCGGATATCGTTCCCGGCTCTTCGTTTCCTTTTTGTACTCATTTTTTCATCGCCTCCCCTTCACTTTGCGACTGACTCCCTCCATATTTCGCCCATGGCCAGATCACCGAAAAACTCCACCTCCTCGCGTCAAGGCTTCGAGGAAGCTCCGCAATCGTCCTTTGAAGGTGCGCCGCTCAGCGGCAGCGTCGCCGATTGGGTGAAGCAGCTGGAGGCCGAAGCCGAAGCCGGCTCCGTGGAAACGCAACGGGAAATTGCTTCGAAAGCGGGCAAGCACCGCAAGAAGATCGAAATCGAAGCGCGCAAGGAAGCACAGAAAGCGGCTTCGAAGACGGCGAAAAACACCACGGCCTCCAAGACGGCGCGCGGTGTATCGATCGGCGCATCAAGCGACCCGAAGACCCGTGCCGCCGCCGGTCTTAACCCAGTCGCGGGCATGGATGTGTCCCTTGAAGAAGCGGCGAGCCTCGCGCCCGGCTCTGTGACCGCGACTGTCGATGCGCTGTCGAAGCTGATCGAGAGCGGCAACCCGCTGTTCAAGGACGGCAAGCTGTGGACGCCGCACCGCCCGGCCCGCCCGCCGAAATCGGAAGGCGGCGTGCCGATCCGCATGGCTTCGGAGTACAAGCCCGCAGGTGATCAGCCGACAGCCATTGCCGACCTTGTCGAAGGCATCAATTCAGGCGAGCGCAGCCAGGTGCTGCTGGGTGTTACCGGATCGGGCAAGACTTTCACCATGGCAAAGGTGATCGAGGAAACGCAGCGACCAGCCGTCATCCTCGCGCCCAACAAGACGCTGGCGGCGCAGCTCTATTCGGAGTTCAAGAACTTTTTCCCCGACAATGCGGTGGAATATTTCGTCTCCTACTACGATTATTATCAGCCCGAAGCCTATGTGCCGCGCTCCGACACGTTCATCGAGAAAGAGTCCTCGATCAACGAGCAGATCGACCGCATGCGCCACTCCGCCACCCGCTCGCTGCTGGAACGGGACGACTGCATCATCGTCGCCTCGGTCTCGTGCATCTATGGTATCGGCTCGGTTGAAACCTATACGGCCATGACCTTCCAGATGCAGGTGGGCGACCGCTTGGACCAGCGGCAGCTTCTCGCCGACCTCGTTGCCCAGCAATACAAACGTCGCGACATGGATTTCCAGCGCGGCTCCTTCCGCGTGCGCGGCGATACCATCGAAATCTTCCCCGCCCACCTTGAGGATGCCGCCTGGCGCATCTCGATGTTCGGCGACGAGATCGATTCGATCACGGAATTCGACCCGCTGACCGGCCAGAAGACCGGCGACCTGCAATCGGTCAAGATTTACGCCAACTCGCACTATGTCACGCCGCGTCCAACCCTGAATGGCGCGATCAAGTCGATCAAGGAAGAGCTGAAAGGCCGCCTTGCCGAGCTGGAGAAGGCAGGACGCCTGCTGGAAGCCCAGCGGCTGGAACAGCGCACGCGCTACGACATCGAGATGCTGGAAGCGACTGGTTCCTGCGCCGGGATTGAAAACTATTCGCGTTATCTCACCGGCCGCAACCCCGGTGAGCCCCCGCCGACTTTGTTCGAATATATCCCTGACAATGCACTGCTGTTCATTGATGAAAGCCATGTTTCCGTCAGCCAAATCGGCGGCATGTATCGCGGCGACTTCAGGCGAAAGGCGACGCTGGCCGAATATGGCTTCCGCCTGCCCTCCTGCATGGACAACCGCCCACTGCGCTTCGAGGAATGGGATGCGATGCGCCCGCTCACCGTCGCGGTTTCGGCCACCCCCGGCTCATGGGAACTGGAACAGTCCGGCGGCGTCTTCGCCGAACAGGTCATCCGTCCGACAGGACTGATCGATCCGCCGGTGGAGGTACGCTCCGCCCGCAGCCAGGTGGACGACGTTCTCGGCGAAATCCGCGAGACCGCCGCCAAGGGTTACCGCACGCTCTGCACCGTGCTGACGAAACGTATGGCCGAGGACCTCACCGAATATCTGCATGAACAGGGCGTTCGCGTCCGTTACATGCACTCCGACATCGACACGCTGGAGCGCATCGAGATCATCCGCGACCTGCGCCTTGGCGCTTTCGACGTTCTCGTCGGCATCAACCTGCTGCGCGAAGGTCTCGACATCCCGGAATGCGGTTTTGTCGCGATCCTCGACGCCGATAAGGAAGGTTTCCTGCGTTCGGAAACCTCGCTGATTCAGACTATCGGCCGCGCCGCCCGTAACGTTGACGGCAAGGTCATCCTCTATGCCGACAATATCACCGGTTCGATGAAGCGGGCGATGGAGGAGACCGCCCGCCGCCGCGAAAAGCAGATGGCCTACAATGCGGAACACGGCATTACGCCGGAATCGGTAAAGGCGAAAATTTCCGATATTCTCGATTCGGTTTACGAGCGCGACCACGTCAGGGCCGATATATCGGGCACATCAGGCAAGGGCTTCGCCGATGGCGGCCACCTCGTCGGCAACAATCTTCAGGCCCACCTCAACGCGCTGGAAAAATCCATGCGCGACGCCGCGGCCGACCTCGACTTCGAAAAGGCCGCCCGCCTGCGCGACGAGATCAAACGCCTCAAAGCCGCCGAACTCGCCACCATGGACGACCCCATGGCCAAGGAAGAGGCGCGCGCTATTGAAGGCGGCGGTAAAAACAACAGACGAAGCCACTCGTCTATCTCCTCCGCTGACGGGGAGACGTCCGCTAGAACAGAGGGGGGTGAGCCACACGCCGCAACCTCCCTCTTCGCCAAACCCTCGCTGGACGAAATGGGCCCCGGCTCGGACGCGGGAAAGCCGCTGTTTCGCAGGAATACGCTGGACGAAATGACCGTGGGCAGAACCGAAAAGCCCGTGCGCGGCGCGGTGCCCGACAAGCCCGAAACCCAGGCAGGAAAACGCTTCTCACCGCTGCTGGAGGGACAGCCGGAGCGCGCCACGGACGATTCACGACCGTTGGTCCGCGGCAAAATCGGTGCGGGCTCCTATGAGGATGCCGGAGAACAGAAGCGCAAAAGCAGGACGAAGGGCAAGACGGGCCGGCCGGGTCGATGAGCGGTAGGTGACGTGAGAAGAACGTAATCGGGACGACAGAATACGGGGAGGAATATTAATGCATCGACATGGCCTCGCCGCATCGCTCCTCCTCCTTTTCGCCAGCTCCGCTCTTGCCGGACAAATCGAAAACGCCACCTTCCATAGTGCCGCCCTCAATGCGCCGCTTGCCGTGAACATCTACCGCCCCGATGGCGCGCCGCCTGACAATGGCTGGCCCGTACTTTATCTGCTGCACGGCCATGATGGCGACGAGAACAGCTGGCGCGACCTCGGCAATATAGAGAAGACGCTTGATACGCTCATAGCAGCAGGCGCTATCCGTCCGCTCGTTGTCGTGATGCCGGGCGTGAAGAATAGTTGGTATGTGGATTCCGCGGCCGTCGGCGGCCCCGGCGATTACGAAACGGCCTTGACCGGCGACCTCCGTCACCAGATTGAGAAAACGCTTCCGGTGCGGAAAGATCGGGAAGGTCGCGCCATCGCCGGGCTTTCCATGGGCGGTTTCGGCGCGCTGCATCTCGCCTATGGCCACGAGGACCTTTACGGCGCCGTTGCAAGCCTCTCCGGCGCCATATGGCAGAATGTTCCCGCATCCGATCTGGACAAGACCCCGGCCGAACTCAAGCTCATTCAGGACAGCGCCTTTTTTCATCAGGTCGATCGCACCACCTTCACAAGCGGTATCGTCCTGCCGTCAACCGGCGACCACTTCTCCGGTGCTTTCGGCACCCCTTTCGATGCGCGTCTGTTCAATGAAAAGAACGTTTTCACCCTCGTTGCCCAGCATGTTGCCGAGAGTGAGGATTTGCCTGCCACCTATCTGACGGTTGGCGACGATGACGGTTTCTTCCTCTGGCGCGGCGCCATCGCCCTGCACGAGACATTGCAGGCCGACAAGCGCAAATCCGAACTGCGGGTAACCGACGGCGACCACGTCTGGTCCCTCTGGAAGGTCTCCATCATCGATGCCTTGAAATTTATCGACGGAGAATGGGACAAGTCGGCCGACGTCGCCAGCGACTAATAGCTCGCTCCCGTGCCGACTCGTTCATGTCGCGGATCGCTTCTTCCCGGCTTTCTTGTCCCCATTCAGCGCCACCGCAGCCCTGATCAGCGCCGCCAGCGCTTCCTCATTGACGCTATCCCCTTCGTGAAAGTCGATCGCGCGCCGCGTGTTTCCTTCCAGACTGGAGTTGAACAGACCGGACGGGTCTAGCAGCGATGCGCCCTTTGCGAATGTCATCTTGACGGTAGCCTTGTAGGTTTCTCCCGTGCAAAGCATACCCGCATGCGACCACACCGGCACGCCGCGCCATTTCACCTCTTCAACGACGTCAGGATCAGCCTTTCTGATGACCGCGCGAATTTGCGCGAGCGTAAGGCCGCGCCAGTCGCCAAGTTCCGCAATCTTTCGGTCGATGATGTCAGACGCCGCGATTTCCTCCGCATCTTTTTCAGTTACCATTTTTGCCATGACGCCTCCCGATGCAAGCTTGGTACGTCCGCAAACAGCTACACCGGTTTCCAGCTTAAACCAAATTTTCCTTTCCTCTAACGCGGAACCAAATTGGCCTTCTGCCGTTTCCTCCCCGAACGCAATGTTCAGCATACAAAGGGAAGAAATATCATGAAAATCAATGTCATCGCTCTCGCTGCCGCAGCAGCGCTTACCTCTTCCGTGGCCTTTGCCCAGACGGCAACCACGGCCCCTGCTGCTGGCGCGGACGCCACCCTGTCCGGCCCTGGAATCACCATGGGCACCAAGGCAAACGGCCCGCTGAAGTTCATCAACGTTCAGAAGACGGACCTCACGGCCTCCCAGCTTGATGGCATGGACATCTACAATGCCCAGAACGAAAACATCGGCGAGATCGAAGATGTCGTTATCGGCGACGGCAAGACCGTGATCGGTCTGGTTGCCAGCGTCGGCGGCTTCCTCGGTATCGACAAGAGCTACGTCGTTCTCGACCCGGCCTCGGTCGCCGTCAATAACGATAACGGCACGTGGAAGGCCTATGTCGACACGACGAAGGACGCGCTGCAGAACGCCCCCAAGCTCGATTATGACAAGCTGGACGACTGATTACCCCTGCGGTCGCACACTTGTCTCCCCCGCGCCGAGGCGCGGGGGTTTTCGTATGAGCATTATCCGAACCGAGATCCCATCGGCGGCCAACATTTCCTTGTCTGGCCCGCCTGCCCTCGACTATCTTCGGCACGCAAATCACCAAGGATCAACGCGTGCCCGCCCATAAGTTCTTCCCCCTTTTCGTCAGCGCCGCCCTTCTGGTGAGCGCGATTCCACTCTCGGCGCAGACCGGCTGGAAACCCGCCGAGCAGATAAAGACCTATGCCATCAGTGGCGGTTCGGGCGGGGCGCTGTATCAGTCAATCGGCGAACGCGGCCCGATGGCCGGGGTACAGGCCATTGCCCACACGACCTTCAAGCTCACCTGGCGTCGGGATTATCGCCCGCAGCCGGATGGTGCCTGTGTGCTCGCCAGCGCCAGACCCAATCTGACGATCATTTACACGTGGCCGAAAGCGCCTACCAATCTGCCGCTCGCCGTCGCTGCCAGCTGGAAAACCTTCATCACGGGGGTCGAAACCCATGAGCGCGTGCATGGCGACCATATTCTCGACATGGTGAAGAAGATCGAGGCCTTCAGCATCGGCCTGAGGGCGGAAGACGATCCCAAATGCCAGAAGGTGCGCGCCGTCTTGCAGCAGCGGCTTGGCGAACTCTCCAACGAACAGCGCCAGCGCGGTCGCGATTTCGACCGGGACGAGCTTTCTCCCGGTGGACGGGTGCACCAGCTTATTCTCGCGCTCGTCAACGGCCCCTGAAACAGGCTATTCCGCCGCCTCGCCTTTCAGCAGCGGCTCTGCAAGCGTGACGCTCTCCAACTCGTAGGAGTAGCCCTCGAGCATCGTGTAAGCCTGCTCGATCGCCTCGATCTGCGCTTCGGCATTGCGGATCGCCTCGGCGATGGACTGGCTGCGGGCGCGCAGCATGGAGCTCAGCACGTCGGTGTCGGGCTTGCGGCCGAGGCGGTCCATATGCTTGCGAACCCGTGTACGGTGCCGTTCGAGTTCTAGGATATGAAAGCGACTTTTCAGAATGTCGTCGGTCAGCTTGCGTCGCATGGCGGCGACGGGATCGAAGCTGCCGGGCTCGCGCTCGTCCAGAATGAATTCATTGACCAGCGTCTCCAGCATCAGCAGGCCCTTCAGGTCCTTGGCGTCGGCCAGCTGCGGATCATAGCCGGTATCGTCGAACACCTTGCGCCGCACGGGATCCTTGAGAAGCTCATAGGCGGTTTGCAAACGTGCGAACTGTTCGGCATCGCCGCCGCTGTCAGGATGCGCCGCCTTTGCCACCTTGCGGTAGGCAGACTTGATCGCCGCCTCGTCGGCATCGCGCTCCACGCCAAGCAAAACATAGGGATCAATCACAAAAACACCTTCAGACGCATACTCTCACCCGCAGACCTGCCATCAATCTCGCATGCCTCACAGATGGATCATAAGCCAAATCCACCCAACGCGGCACCCCGCGCCAGCGGTTAAACCGGCAAAGCCCACATAAAAGCCTCGCGTCGCGCCGCGGTACGACCGGCGCAATGCCCTTGATGCCGAAATTTGTCGGACCCAAGGCGACTATAGCGACAGGCGGGACAAAATTGTGGAAAGCGGCAGCAAAACATATCCCGCGCTTCATCACGGCATACGCCGGAAACGTTTGCAAACAACACAGGAAAGGTGGCAGACGAACGGTTTTCAAGGGGTTATGGCAGAAAGGTGCCAACAGGTGTAAGCTTGTTTTTTGGATCAAGGGAGGACGATCCGGTGCCGCAAACCATTACTCAGACCGTGACGGACTATGTGCATGCCGTGGCTTATGCCGATGAAAGCCTGATGCGTGATGTCTTCGACCCACGCGCCAGTATCGTCGGAAACTTTCGGGGTGAAATCGAATGGCTGTCTCTGGAGGACTTCATCGATCAGTTGCGCAGCAGCGAACGCGGCCTGCCCGATCATGATCCCGCTTTCGAGATCATCGGCATTGACAAGGAGGGCGACAGCGCCTCGGTCAAGGTGACGACGCGCTTCGACGGCATGGACTTCTATGAATATCTGTCGCTGCTGGAACGTGACGGCAACTGGTCGATCGTCCACAAGCTTTATCATATCAGGCCATAGGCAGGAGTTGGGCCGGCGCAACATCGTCAGCTTCTCGACTGTCGCGGCAGGCAACGACCTAAAAAAGGTCGCTGTAAATTGCCGTGATCCAGATCGCGTCGAAAAGCAGCCATACCACACCGAGCCACATGATCGTGCGGCTATTGTCGGTCCTCATCGCCACGAGTGCGATGAGCAGCCCGCAGACGATCCGCACGAGATACCATGGCCCAAGCTGTTCGAAATGCTGCCTTCCCTTGATGTAAGTATCCATCAGATCGAACACGAAGGAGGCCGCAAAAAGCGCAAAAAACGCATGTCGCCGTCGCAGGAAAAAACTCTCCCGCTCAGCCGATTCCTGAATATGGTCGGGGTAAAGCAGCGTCGACATCAGGAAGAAAATCGACGTGTAAACGAGGACAAAAATGTAAATCCAGAAATTCCAGTTCTGGATGAGCCGCAAGGCAAATTCCCACCACCAGAAATGCACGGCCCCGAGAAGCAGGGCAATCGACCAGACGATCTGGGCATGGGTGCGGTCGGTTTTCTGCGGCTCCTGCAGCCGCCTTGAAAGGCCGGACAGAACGCGGGTAATTGCGAGGCCAAGGATAAGGCTGACCAATATCCGCAAATGACCATAGGCATCCATCACAACCGCCCGCTTCTCGTCCATCTCTTGATCGAGAAGATACGCTGAAAGCAACCGGCTTTACAACTCTGGGCGATACCCAGCGCGTAGTGCCCTCGTCTTCTGGTGGGCCCACGGCGCGGTGTTTTCATCAAATGGATTAACAGGCCCGTGCGGCTGCCGATCAGCAGGCGCAGTCAACCAGAAATATCGCAGTGAAAGGATTGATTTCACTGGTGCCCCCGGCAGGGTTCGAACCCGCGACCCCCTTGATTACGAATGTGGGGCCGACCTTTGAAATCGTTGAGCCGCGTTCCTCAATAGCCGCCCGTTCCCGGTTTTTCAAGGGAACGCGTCATACTGACCGGCTTACGAGAGCAACACATGCCATTGCCACCGTTGTGAAGCTACTGCCGCCAAAATTTCTGAAGCGAACAGATACGATGTCAGCGGCTGAAACCCTCACCGCCATGATGCCCAAGTTGCTTGCAAGAGACTCGTTCGGATTGAAGATGACGTGATCACCAATCGCCGCGCCTGGCACGTTGATCGTCGCAGTACCTTCAGCACCCGCTGCGATCGTCGGTATCGTGATTGGACCATCATAGCGAAGGCGATTCGTGATACGCACGCCAGCGGCCTTCATTTTCGACCACGTCACCTTGCGGTCTGGCGCGCCCGGATTCGAAACATCTGCAACATAAAAGAGATCGCCATCGGCCAGCGCATCGATCTCGGTGAGGTCTTGAACTTTCGTCACTGACGCTGCCCCTTCTCAATCCTGTCCAGAATGACCTTGATCTCCCGCAGGTCACCTGACTGCTGGGAGAATGATTTCTGGATTTCTTTGACCGCTTCCGCGGTTCCGCTCGTCGCCTGCTCGTTGCTGGTGAGGCGGTAGTTCAGGTTGTCGGTGACACCGTTGAGCTTGCGCACATCCGTCTCGATGCTTTTCAGCCGTTCATCGGCACGCGCCTCGACAGCCTTCACTTCAGCCAGACGGTTCTTGTGCAGGTCTTCATGAACAGTCCATTTGCTTACCTGCTCTCTCTCCACGCGAGTGATTTCCGCAGAGTTCGACTTAATGTCGTTCTCAACGCGCTCGAAATAGCTGCCTCCCTGCCAGATCGCGGCAAGAGCTGCTGTCAATATCAAGCCGGTGTTGATCATAGAGCCGAAGCGCTGCCACGCGCCCTCCACCTGTTTCAGAGCAGTCATCAGCCTTCTTTCTTCACCGCGCGAATAACCGTGTTCCCGGCCATGTAAAGGCCGGCATAGGTCATGAAAATTGTGAGGAATGTCGGCATATCGAGGCCGATTTCAATCTGCACGCCGATACCCAGCGACCACAGAACAGCGTTCAGCATCGGGCGAACCGCGACGTACCAGGCGATGCAGGCCAGCATCAGCCACATGCCCGCAGGACGCCACAGCCAGCCGAATGATGTGTCCTTGTTCATCTCGGCCAGCATGAGGCGGTTCGCCTCTTTCTGCTGCTCGACTTCGGCAAGGATCAGCTCCGGTGCGATTGTCTCGACATGCCGTACTGCCGCGTCGATTTGCGCGTCTGGCAACGTTGGCAGGTCTTCGGGCTTCACGCCGGCCTGCGCAGCGATCGCATCAATGACCGTCCCGCCAATCTCACCAGCGACACCGCCAATCTGCTTTTCGAGGATCGCCTTGACGGTGGGCGCACCGACACGCACAGCCGCACCGATCAGGATCGAAGCAAGCGCGCTCATGCGGCCACCTCTTTATAGGCTTCCGCCCGTGCGTTGGCGGCGCGGTGCTTGGCGATGAAATAGATGGTTACGACGATACCGATCACACAGACAGCGCCCAGCGCCCAGAGCGTGGCCGCGTCCGTTACGCTGGATGGCTCGACGACAGGAGCGCCGCCGCTGGCCGCAGACGTTGACGCTGTACCGGCCGCCGTCTTCGCCGCCGTGCTGGCCTGCTTTTTGGCGGCCTCAGCTTCCTTGTTCGCTGCGACCTTCACCGCTGCCTCAGACACG